>NZ_JAODYT010000011.1:0-92121 GCF_029834875.1 Pseudomonas sp. GD04158
AATGTTCAACTCCAGGATCGAACAGCTGCCCTGGTTTTCCAGGGCGACCTGTACCTGGTCCGATTCGATGTTGACGTACTTGCGGATCACCTCGACCAGCTCCTGCTGCAGGGCAGGCAGGTAGTCCGGCTGGCTGCGCTGGCCACGTTCGTGGGCAACGATGATCTGCAGGCGTTCCTTGGCGATGGATGCTGTGGTTTCCTTCTTGCGCGAACGCAAGAAGTCAAAAATATTCATTCTCGACCTCCAAACAGGCGCTGCAGGAAGCCCTGCTTCTTCACGTCCAGGAAGCGGTGCGGCACGTCCTTGCCAAGCAGGCGATCGACTGCGTCGCTGTAGGCCTGACCAGCGTCGCTCTGGTCATCGAGGATGACCGGAATACCCTGGTTGGAAGCCTTGAGCACGGCCTGGGATTCTGGGATCACGCCGAGCAGGCGGATGGCGAGGATTTCCTCGACGTCTTCGACGCCGAGCATTTCGCCCTTGGTGACACGCTCGGGGTTGTAGCGGGTCAGCAGCAGGTGCTCCTTGATCGGCTCCTCGCCTTTCTCGGCGCGGCGCGATTTGCTCGCCAGCAGGCCGAGCATGCGGTCGGAGTCGCGTACCGAGGAAACTTCCGGGTTGGTCACGACGATGGCCTCGTCGGCGAAGTACATCGCCAGGTGGGCACCTTTCTCGATACCGGCCGGGGAGTCGCAGACCACGAACTCGAAGTTCTGCGACAGCTCGGCGATGACCTTCTCGACGCCTTCCTGGGTCAGCGCGTCCTTGTCACGGGTCTGGCTGGCGGCCAGCACGTAAAGGTTCTCGAGGCGCTTGTCCTTGATCAGGGCCTGGGTCAGGGTGGCTTCGCCGTTGACCACGTTGACGAAGTCGTACACCACGCGGCGTTCGCAGCCCATGATCAGGTCGAGGTTACGCAGGCCGACGTCGAAGTCGACGATGACGGTCTTGTGGCCGCGCAGGGCGAGGCCGGTACCGATGGCAGCGCTGGTGGTGGTTTTACCGACGCCACCCTTGCCGGAAGTGACTACGAGGATCTTGGCCAAGGTGATTCACCCCAAAAAATGAAGATAAACGCGGGAATCCGTAGGCCATTCAAGGCTTCCAGATGCCCTTTTTGTGTCCCTGAAAAGTGGCGGAAGTATCCGTTAAAGGCGGGTGATGTTCAACACGTCACCCGACAGGCTGACGTGTACCGCATCGCCCCAGAGCGGGTCGCGGCGCAGATCTTCGGCGACCTTGTAATGGCCGGCGATCGACAGCATTTCGGCGCCCATTTGCTGACAGAAAATTCGCGCCTTGGTATTGCCCTTGATGCCGGCCAGGGCGCGGCCACGCATGGGCGCGTAAACATGGATGTTGCCATCGGCGAGAAGTTCCGCCCCGGCGCTGACGGGGGCCAGGACGATCAGGTCGCCGCCCTGGGCGTAGATCTGCTGGCCGCCGCGCACCGGGCTGGTGACGATTCGGCTGGGTTTGTGCTCGGGCTCGGCCGGCTTCTCTTCGACTTTCTTCGGCGCGGGGTCGAGGAGGCGTTCGCGGGCGCCGGAGGGCGGCAGCACCGGCAGGTCCATGGCTTCGGCGGCGGCAATGTCGCCCTCGCGCGAGGCGCGGATGGCCAGGGTGCGCAGACCGTGGCGACGGCACACGGCCATCAGTTCGGCCAGGTTCAGCTCGCCTTCGCCTTCCGGTAGCTTGTCCAGCGCCAGCACCAGCGGGGTGTTGCTGAAGAAGGCCGGGGCCTGGGCGACCTTTTCGGTCAGTTGCGCGTCGAGGCGGTCGAGATCGTTGTGCGCCAGTTCCATCACGGTGATGGCAAGCATGCTGCCCTTGAGCTGGAATACGGGGTCTTGGGCGAGGAGGTCGGCTTGGCTCATGGTGGTGCGATGGGCCTTGTGGCGAGTCGGAAGATGCCCGGACTTATAGCGATTCGAGCTGCATGCCGCAAGCAGCCGGCGTTGTGGCATGTGCTTCGCGGCGCTCGATCATGAACGGGCGAACGGTTTTCGGGTCGGTTTTCGCCTGGCCGATGACCTTGCTCCTGCCAGCTGGGTCCGCTCGCTTCCGAGCAGGCGGAAAAACTGCGTTAGAATGCGCGGCTTTGCTCGTGCTCGGAAACCTTTCATGGATCGCCCACGCTTTCGCGCCTATTTCCTTCATCCGCGCTTCTGGCCGCTGTGGCTCGGCTTCGGGCTGTTGTGGCTGGTGGTGCAGTTGCCCTACGGCCTGCAGCTCAAGCTGGGGCGTGCGCTGGGCTGGCTGATGTATCGCACGGCCGGCTCGCGCCGGCGCATTGCGGCGCGCAATCTCGAGCTGTGCTTCCCGGCCAAGAGCGCGGCCGAGCGCGAGCGCCTGCTCAGGGAGAACTTCGCCTCCACCGGTATCGCCTTCTTCGAAATGGCCATGAGCTGGTGGTGGCCCAAGGCGCGCCTGGCAAAGCTGGCCCATGTCGAGGGCCTCGAGCATCTGCAGCAGGCGCAGGCCGAAGGGCAGGGCGTGATCCTCATGGCGGTGCACTTCACCACCCTGGAGATCGGCGCGGCGCTGCTCGGCCAGTTGCACACCATCGACGGCATGTACCGCGAGCACAAGAACCCGCTGTTCGACTTCATCCAGCGTCGGGGGCGCGAGCGGCACAATCTGGATGCCACCGCCATCGAGCGCGAGGACATTCGCGCCATGCTCAAGGTGCTGCGCGCCGGTCGAGCCATCTGGTACGCGCCGGATCAGGACTACGGGCGCAAGCAGAGCATCTTCGTGCCCCTGTTCGGCATTCCTGCCGCGACCGTCACTGCCACCACCAAGTTCGCTCGTCTGGGCAAGGCGCGCGTGGTGCCCTTCACCCAGCAGCGTCTGGCCGATGGCAGCGGCTATCGGCTGGTGATCCATCCGCCGCTGGCGGACTTCCCGGGGGAGAGCGAAGAGGCCGATTGCCTGCGCATCAACCAGTGGATCGAGCAGGTCGTCAGCGCCTGCCCGGAGCAGTACCTGTGGGCTCACCGCCGCTTCAAGACGCGCCCCGAGGGTGAGCCGAAGCTGTACGGGAAGCGCAAGTAGCGCGCCTATACTCAACAAAAAATCAGGATTGGCCCGATGACTGCAGTTGCCCACCCTCATGAGCCTGTCACCGGGCTGATTCTTTCCGGTGGCGGGGCGCGGGCGGCCTATCAGGTCGGGGTGCTGGCGGCCATCGGCGATCTGCTGCCGGACTCCTCGCGCAATCCCTTTCCGGTGATAGTCGGCACCTCGGCCGGCGCGATCAATGCCGTTGGTCTGGCCTGCGGCGCGCTGCACTTCAGCGAGGCCGTGCGCCGTCTGACCACGGTGTGGCAAGGCTTCCATACCCATATGGTGTATCGCAGCGACTGGCCGGGGGTGATACGCCAGGCGACGCGCTTCATCGGGCACAGCCTGCTCGGCCTGGGCCGCGAACTGCCGGTAGCGCTGCTCGACAGTTCGCCGCTGCGCGAATTGCTGATGCGCGAGCTGGACTTCTCGGGTATCGCCGCCGCGGTACGTCATCGGCAGTTGCGCGCGGTGGCGGTGACCGCCTTCGGCTACGAGAGCGGCCAGGCGGTGACCTTCTACCAGGGGCGCGCCACCATCGATCCCTGGTTCCGTCATCGTCGTGTCGGGGTGCCGACGCGCCTGCAGCTGGAGCATCTGCTGGCCAGTGCGTCGATTCCGCTGATCTTTCCGCCGGTGAAGATCAACCGTGAGTACTTCGGCGACGGGGCGGTACGCCAGGCGGCGCCGATCAGCCCGGCGCTGCACCTGGGGGCCAGCCGCGTGCTGGTGATCGGGGTCAGCGGCAATGCCCAGCTCGAGCCCAATGCCGCGCTGCCTCGCGTGTCCAGCACGCGGCCGCCGACCCTGGCGCAGATCGGCGGGCACATGCTCAACAGTACCTTCATCGACAACCTGGAAACCGATATCGAGCTGCTCGAGCGCCTCAATCAGATGAGTGCCCTGGTGCCGCCGGAGCGCCGTCCGCGCGGGCTGGGTCTCAATCCGGTGGAGGTGCTGGTGATTGCGCCAAGCCGGCCGCTGGATCAGATCGCCGCGCGCCATCAGCACGAGTTGCCCAAGGCGTTGCGCCTGTTCCTGCGTGGCCCGGGCGCGACCAAGGCGGGCGGTGCCGGAGTGCTCAGCTACCTGTTGTTCGAGCCCGGTTACTGCAGCGAGCTGATCGAGCTGGGGTATCAGGACGCGATGGCGCGCAAGGCCGACCTCTGCCGTTTTCTCGGGTTGGCCGAAGTGGCGCAGCCTGCCTGAACCGCAGTATTGCTATGCGGTAGGGGGCCCGCGCGCACCATCGGCTGCATGTCGTTTGATGGTGCGCCCTACAACCACTCCGCCTTTTGTGGCTCAGGCCAGCGCGCCGTCACGGAAGTCGCGCAGGGCCTGCTCGATTTCCTCGCGGCTGTTCATCACGAACGGCCCGTATTGCACGATGGGTTCGCGCAGCGGCGTGCCGGCGATCAGCAGCACGCGTGCGCCCTGGGCGCTGGCCAGTTGCAGTTGCCCCTCATCCGTCAGGCGCACCAGGTGCCCGGCGCTGACCGCCTGCTTGCTGGCCTCGGGCAGTTCGAGCAGGCCTTCGTAGACGTAGAGCATGACCCGCTGACCGTCGGCCAGGCGCGGCGCGATCTGGCTGCCGGGCGGCAGGTGCAGATCGAACAGCTGCGGCTCGGTGTGCGGGCGCTGCACTGCGCCGGCCTGGCTGATTTCACCGTCATCGAACTGCCCGGCGATCACCACCACCTCCACGCCGGCCGAGGTGGTCAGGCGCGGGATCTGCTGCGCCGGTATGTCGCGATAACCCGCTTCGCCCAGCTTGTCCTTGGCCGGCAGGTTGAGCCACAGCTGGAAGCCGCGCATGGCGCCGGACTCCTGCTCGGGCATCTCGCTGTGGATGATGCCGCGTGCTGCGGTCATCCACTGCACGCCGCCGCTGCCGAGCAAGCCGACGTTGCCCAGGTGGTCCTCGTGCCGCATGCGTCCTTCGAGCATGTAGGTGATGGTCTCGAAGCCGCGGTGCGGGTGGGGTGGGAAGCCGGCGATGTAGTCGTCGGGGTCGTTGCTGGAGAACTCGTCGAGCATCAGAAACGGATCGAAGCGTTCCAGGCCTGGCCCGCCGATCACCCGGTTGAGGCGCACGCCGGCACCATCGGACGCGGGCTGGCCTGGCTGAATGCTGAGAATGCGACGTGGATCAGTCATGGCATGTGCTCCATCTCAATAAGGGAATGAACACATGCTATGTCGATTTGATCGATTGATGGGTGCAATTTATGCCGCCTAAATATCGATTTCGTCGATATTTAGGCGGCGCTCAGTCGGTGATCTTCAGCTTGCGCGACTCATGATAGAAGTAGCGAATCTTCTCGTACTCGAACGGCGAGTTGAGCTGGCCGTAGCGGAAGTTGGTGTTCGCGCGCTGGTCCACCACGTCCAGCAGGGTGATGCCGGGGTTGGCGCGGCTGGCCTCGGCCACGTCGAGGTAGTTGACCGCCGTGGCCAGGCCATAGTCGGCCACCAGACCCGTGGTGTCGCGCAGGTTGGAGGGGCCCAGCAGCGGCAGCATCAGGTAGGGCCCGGCGGGGACGCCATAGTGGCCCAGGGTCTGGCCGAAATCCTCGCGCACCTTGGGCAGGCCCATGTGGGTCGCCGGATCCCACAGGCCGCCTAGGCCGATGATGGTATTGAACAGCAGGCGCGCGGTGCTGTTCATCGCGCGCTTGCCCTTGAGCTGCAGCAGGCTGTTGGCCAGGGTGGGCACTTCGCCGAGGTTGCTGAAGAAATTGTGGACGCCGGTTTCCACCAGGTCCGGGGTGATATAGCGGTAGCCATCCACCACCGGCAGGAATACCCACTGATCGAAGCGGTAGTTGAAGTGATAGATGCGGCGGTTCCACGACTCGAGCGGGTCGTAGACCTGCAGCGCATCGTTGGAGGCACGTTCGAATTCCTGCTGATCGAGCCCGGGGTTGAAGTTCAGGTTCTGCAGCGGGTTGGTGAAACCGTCGGCATCGACCTGCCGATCGGCCAGCGCCGGCCCGCTGGCCAGCAGCAGGGCGATGAGGAGAGTGCTGTGCTTAGCCACGGAAGAACTCCAGCATGGCGTCGCTGTTGACGCGATAGTTGAGGTTGCCGCAGTGCCCGCCGCGCGGATACAGGGTCAGCCGCTCGCCGAAGGTGCGGCGCAGAAAGCCGATGTCGCCCGGGCCGAGGATCAGATCGTCGGCGTTGTGCATCACGGCCACCTTGTCGGTGTTCTGCAGGTAATTCTCCAGCGCATAGAGGCTGGTCTGGTCGATCAGCTGGTTGAGGCTGCCGCCGTCGTAGCGCGCACGCCACATCGGCATCAGCTGTTCGGCGATGTAGCAGTCGAAATCGCAGCGCAGTGCCAGCTGGAAGAACGGCGTGAGGCTGGTGCCCTCGGTGATGCGGTAGCCGCGTGGGGTGATCAGGCCGCGACGGTTGAGCAGGTCCGAGGTGAACACGATGTCGGCGGCGGAGAAGCGGAACGAGGTGCCGATCAGCATGGCCATCTGCTCGTCCGAGAGCTTTTCCGTGGACTGCTGGAAGTCGTAGAGCATGGCCTCGTTGATATCCAGGTAGCCCTTGTCGTGGAAATAGCGGGTGAGCTTGCCCAGCACCAGGTCATAGAAGTTGGTGCTGTTGTCGATACCCTGGACCCTGGTCTGCACCAGCTTGTCGAGATTGCTGATGGAGGTGTAGAGGTTCACCGGCGGGTTGAGCAGCAGCACGCGCTTGAAATCGAAGGCGCGGCGGGTCTCGTCGATCTGGCTGACGAAGGCGGCATGCAGGGCGCCCAGGCTGTAGCCGGTGAGCATGAAATCGCTGACCTCCAGGTGCGGGTGCTGGGCGCGTACCGCCTGCATGGCGCGGTAGAGATCGTCGGCATCGTCCGGGCTGTATCCCGGCGTGGCGAAGCGCGAGGCTGCGGCCATGAAGTCGTAGCTGGTCGGTGAGGACAGCTGCACCACATGGAAGCCGGCGCCATAGAACAGTTTCTTCAGGTATTCGTTGGTGCCGGTGGCATAGTGGGCACCGGTGCCGGCGATGATGAAGATCAGCGGCGCGCGGCCCTTCTGCTGGGCTAGGCGGTACTGCAGTTTGGTCACCGGCCAGAAGTTGGCCAGCAGCTCGAACTCGCGGTCCGGGCGGATGCGCACGGCGTAGTCGCGCTGATTGATGTCGCCATCTTTCGGTAGCGCCGGGCGCAGTTCCGGCGGGGTGGTGGCAATGGTCGCCTCGAACGGATTGGCCAATGGAAAGCCATAGCTCTCCATATCTATATCCGTGGCCATGCTGGAGGCACAGAAGACCAGGCCGCCGAGCAGGGCGGCGAGTCGGGCAAGGCTGGGCATGTGGCAAGTCCCTTTAATAAGAGAACGTCTGGATTCAACAGCTCGCTTATGACAGCAAGAAGTTGGGCAAAGTGCCAGGCTGCCTTCAGCGCGTTTGATCGGCCAGCGCCTTGAGCGCGGTTCCGCTCAGGCGGTAGACGGTCCATTCGTCCTGCGCCGTGGCTCCCAGGCTTTCATAGAAGCCGATGGCCGGTTGGTTCCAGTCCAGCACAGACCACTCCAGACGGCCACAGCCGCGACTGACCGCCAGGCGCGCCAGTTCGCTCAGCAGCGCTTTGCCGAGGCCGGCGCCGCGGGCAGCGGGGCGCACGTAGAGGTCTTCCAGATAGATGCCGGGGCGGCCGAGGAAGGTGGAGTAGTTGTGGAAGAACAGAGCGAAACCGGCGGCTTCGCCGTCCACCTCACCGATCAGCACTTCGGCGAAGGGGCGAGGGCCGAAGAGGTGCTCGGTCATCAGCAGCGGGTCGGCAACCACCTGATCGCCGAGGCGCTCATACTCGGCCAGTTCCTGGATGAAGTCGAGAATCAGTGAAATATCGGCGGGTTGCGCGGGGCGCAGGCTCAGCTTGGACATGGCGGCTCCTTGTGGATGCCGCCGAGTATGCCGCGGGTGCCCGGGGCTCTGGCAAGCCGGTTTTCAGGCCTGATGGTGCAACCAGGCATGCTTGGGAATGCTGCTGGCGCGCTTCTTCGCTTCCAGGCGGGCCCAGATCTTCTCGTGGAAGTAGAAGCCCACCGAATTGCACAGTGGCTCCACCGCGGCGACCAGGCCGCTCACGGCAATGCTGCCGGTCAGAACGTAAGCGACGCCGAAGGCGATGCAGAAGTGCATGATGGTGAAGGTCAGGGTCTTGAGCATGATGCACCTCGATGAGAATCGTTTCGTCTTGGTACAAGGCTAGTCCTGGCGTGTCAGGTCGGGAAATATGACCTTTACATGGTCGCGATAGCTGCGGTTAATCGGTTTTATTGTTTTGAAAGTTGCGATCTATTTTTAACAGGAGAGAGAAATGCTGTGGCGGGTAGCTGCCGATGCGCTGGTGCTGATCCATCTGGGCTTCATCCTGTTCGTGCTGTTTGGCGGCCTGCTGTTGCTGCGCTGGCCACGCCTGGTCTGGCTGCACCTGCCGGCGGTGGCCTGGGGAGCGGTGGTTGAGTTCTTTCATCTGTTGTGTCCGCTGACGCCCTGGGAGAACCAGCTGCGCCAGGCGGCAGGGCAGTCCGGTTATGACGGTGGCTTCATCGAGCACTACCTGATACCGCTGATCTATCCGGCCGGCCTGACGCCGCAGATCCAGTTGTGGCTGGGGGGTGTGGTCGTGCTGGTCAATGGAGCGGTCTATGCCTGGCTGCTGTGGCGCTGGCGCAAGCGCGCTGCCTAGGGGCAACGAATCGTAGGGTGCGCCATGCGCACCGCTGCTGTTGCTGGTTCCGGTGGGCCGGCTCTTAGGATGCGGTGGCTAGGTCGGTGCGCATGGCGCACCCTACGGATCGGCATTCCAATCGCGACACCCTACGCGCGATGTTTTTGCTCCGCCTATTCATAAGTCTGATGGAGGGCCGGCAGCACTATAGCCTTCGCTACACTGCCAGCCATTGCAATCAAACATTCAAGGCAGGCCCGCTATGCAAAACCGCATGATGATCACTGGCGCTGGTTCCGGATTGGGACGTGAGATCGCGCTGCGCTGGGCCCGGGAGGGCTGGCGTCTGGCCCTGGCCGATATCAACGAGGCGGGCCTGACCGAGACCCTCAAGCTGGTGCGTGAAGCGGGTGGTGACGGCTTCACTCGTCGTTGCGACGTGCGTGACTACAGCCAGCTGACGGCGCTGGCGCAGGCGTGCGAGGAGCAGTTTGGCGGCATCGACATCATCGTCAACAACGCCGGGGTCGCCTCGGGCGGCTTTTTCGACGAGCTGTCGCTCGAGGACTGGGACTGGCAGATCTCCATCAACCTGATGGGCGTCGTCAAAGGCTGCAAGGCCTTCCTGCCGATGCTGCAGCGCAGCAAGGGCAAGATCGTCAACATCGCCTCGATGGCCGCACTGATGCAGGGGCCGGCGATGAGCAACTACAACGTGGCCAAGGCCGGCGTGGTCGCGCTGTCGGAAAGTCTGCTGATCGAGTTGCGTCAGCAGGAGATCGGTGTGCACGTGGTCTGCCCGTCGTTCTTCCAGACCAATCTGCTGGACTCCTTTCGCGGGCCAACCCCTGCGATGAAGGCGCAGGTGGGCAAGTTGCTGGAAAGCTCGCCGATCAGCGCGGCGGACATCGCCGAGTACATCCATGCGGAGATGGCCAAGGGCAGCTTCATGATCCTGCCGCATGAAATGGGGCGCATGGCCTGGGCGCTGAAGCAGAAGAATCCGCAGGCGCTGTATGACGAGATGGCCAACATGGCCGAGAAGATGCGCAGCAAGGGCAAGGCTGCAAACTGACCATAAGGTCAGCTAAATGTGCCTGCAGGCTTGCCCGATGCGGCCTGCAGGGGTAGGGTGGCCGACCCGGCCTGCCTGCCGTTCTGACCCTGGATACCCCGTGAAACCGATGCCTCGGGCCTTGCTATTGATGGCTCTGGTGCTGGCGGCGATCAACCTGCGCCCCGGCATCACCTCCCTTGCTCCGCTGATCGAGCGGATTGCCACCGAGCTGTCGCTGAGCCGCAGCTTCATCAGCCTGACCACCGCGCTGCCGGTACTGTGCATGGGCCTGCTTGCGCCACTGGCGCCGCGTCTGGCCCTGCGTTGGGGCCTGGAGCGCACCATAGTGCTCTGTCTGGGATTGATCAGCCTGGCCCTGCTGGCGCGCCTGGCGGCGCATCAGAGCGCCGTACTGATCGGCAGTGCCATCGCTCTCGGCGCCGCCATCGCCGTCGCCGGGCCCTTGCTCTCGGGTTTCATCAAACGCTACTTCTCCGGCCAGATGGGCCGCGTGGTGGGGTGGTATTCGCTCGGCATGGCCATCGGCGGCGCCGGCGGCGCGGTGCTCACGGCGCCGGCGACCAGCCTGTTCGGCGATGCCTGGCATCTGGGCCTGGCGATCTGGGCGCTGCCCGCTGCGCTGGCCGTGCTGCTCTGGCTCTACCTGCCCAACCAGGTGGGCAGCGGCGAAGCGCAGGAGGGCGGTCTACCCTGGCGACAGCCGCGTGCCTGGCTGATCAGCGGTTTCTTCGCCCTGCAGGCGGGGCTGTTCTACGCCCTGGCGACCTGGGTGGTGGCGCGCTATCACGAAGCTGGGCTGAGTCTGCTGCGCAGCAACTCGCTGCTGAGCATTTCCATGCTGATGGGCTTGCCCAGCTCCTTCCTGCTGCCCTGGCTGGCGCAGCGCTTCGATGCGCGCTATCCGCTGCTGCTGGCCTGTGGCGCGCTGAGCAGCCTGTGCCTGGCGATGATCAGCTTTGCGCCGACCCTGTTGCCTGAGCTCTGGGCACTGCTGATCGGTTTCGGCCTCGGTGGCTCGTTCGCGCTGTCGCTGGTGCTGCCGCTTTACGAGGCCGGCTCGCCGCTGGCGGTCAGCCGCTGGACCGCGATGATGCTGTTCACCGGCTACTGCCTGGCCTGCATGACGCCGATACTCACCGGCCTGGCGCGCGATCTGTCCGGCAGCTATCGCCTGCCGTTCGCGGTACTGACCGCTCTAGCCCTGCTGATGACGCTGGTCGCCTGGTTGCTCGGACGCAGCCAGCGGCGCTCGCGTTGAAGAATTCGCGCCAGTTCCTTTCTTGCCCTGGCGCGCTGTGTTAGAAGGCGTTCTGCTTTTTCAGGAGTGCCGGTGTGGAGTCCGAATCCATCGTCTATGGCTGTATCCGCGACTGGCCCTCGGATGATCCCGAGTTGCGTCGCCTGCGTCGGGAAACCAACCACGGCGTGCTGGCCGAGCTGCCGGCTGGCGACCTGTGGCCTTTCCTCGGCCGCGAGATGTTTTCCTTCTGCGAACTGCCGGGGGCGGGCCTGTACCAGACCCAGGTGATCCACTTCGGCGCCAGCTACGGGGCAGTGGAGTACGAGTGGAACCTGTGGATCGAAGCCTTCGAGGCGCTGCTCAAGCGCCTGTACTGGGCCAGTGCGGTGGTGCATCTGGAGACCGAGCTCAATGGCATGCACACCTTCCGCTGGGAGTCCGACAGTGGTTTCCACAGCCCGCAGGAGGGCGCCTTGCGCGTGCGCTGCGCCTGGGAACGCGAGGGCACGTTGCGTGGCTAGGGCGGCTGGATGACCAGTTATCTGTGGTTTCTGCTGGCGGCCGTGTTCGAGATCGCGGGTTGCTACGCCTTCTGGATGTGGCTGCGGCTCGATCGCAGCGCCTGGTGGATCGCGCCGGGCCTGCTCAGTCTGGTTCTGTTCGCGCTGATCCTGACGCGAGTGGAGGCCTCTTTCGCCGGGCGTGCATACGCGGCCTACGGTGGTGTGTATATCGTCGCCTCGCTGGCCTGGCTGGCGTTGATCGAAAAGACCCGTCCCATGCTCAGCGACTGGCTGGGCGCGGCGCTGTGTTTGGCGGGTGCGGCCATCATCCTTTTTGCGCCACGCCTGCATACGTCCTGAGTGGGCAAGGCAGCTCCAGGATGCCTTATGCGTATTGGAAGTAAAAAGTTCCGCTGTCATCAAATCTTTATATATCAGCAACTGAGCTGAAATAACCCCTCGCCAAGATTCCCCCCAGCACGAACGAGCCCTGCGCTCGGGTGTTTTCAACACTAAAAGTCCAACAGGGGAATTTCTCGATGATCCGTAAGCACTTCGCCGGTTTCGCAGCCAGCGCCCTGGCCCTGGCCGTTTCCGCCCAGGCTTTCGCCGGTACCGTCACCACTGACGGCGCCGATATCGTGATCAAGACCAAGGGCGGCCTTGAAGTCGCCACTACCGACAAAGAATTCAGCTTCAAGCTGGGCGGCCGTCTGCAGGCTGACTACGGCACCTTCGACGGCTTCTACACCCGCAACGGCAACAACGCCGACGCTGCCTACTTCCGTCGCGCCTTCCTGGAACTGTCCGGTACCGTTTACAAGGACTGGAAGTACGTTATCAGCTACGACCTGGCTCACAACGCCGGTAACAGCGACGACGGTTACTTCGACGAAGCGTCGGTGACCTACACCGGCTTCAACCCGGTCAATATCCGTGTCGGCCGTTTCGACCCGGACTTCGGTCTGGAGAAGGCCACCAGCTCCAAGTGGATCACCGCCATCGAGCGTTCCGCCATCTATGAAATCGCCGACTGGGTCAACGGCCACGAGAACGGTCTGGGCGTACAGGCCAGCTCGGTCATCGGCAACATGGCGTTCATGTCCGGTGGTGTCAGTGCCAAGGACAGCAACGACACCGACGGCGAGAGCGTCAAGCAGTTCAACCTGCGCGGCGTGTTCGCCCCCATGGCCGAGCCGGGTAACGTCCTGCACCTGGGCCTGAACTACGCCAACCGCGGTCTCGACGACGTTGCTGCCGATGGCCGCATCCGTCCGCGTCTGACCGTACGCGGCGTCTCCACCAATGGTGGTAACGACGCCGGCACCAACGGCAACCGCGCCGTCTTCGGCGGCTTCCAGGGCGTCGCCGGCGACTTCGACAGCGATTCCGCCTGGGGTGCCGAACTGGCCTACGCCATGGGCCCGTTCTCCGCTCAGGCCGAGTACCTGGCACGCAAGCTGAAGGCTGACCGCGCTGGCATCGAAGACATCAAGGCCAACGGCTACTACGCGCAACTGGCCTACACCCTGACCGGCGAATCCCGCGGTTACCGTCTGGATGGCGCGCGCTTCGATGCGATCAAGCCGTCCGACAAGCAGCTGGGCGCCTGGGAAGTCTTCTATCGCTACGACAACATCAAGATCGAAGACGACAACGTCACCGTTGCCACCGCTACTCGTGAAGTGGGTGATACCAAGGCCAAGCTGCACACCGTCGGCGTGAACTGGTACGTCAACGACGTGGTCAAGGTCGCAGCCAACTACGTCAAGGCCGAAACTGACAAGATCACCAACACCGCTGGTGACGACGACGGTGACGCCTTCGTGATGCGCGTGCAGTACGCCTTCTAATGCATCGCTGATTCTGCTCCTGAATTGAGCCCCGCCACTGGCGGGGCTTTTTTTCGTCCGCCGCTTTCGCCAGACTGGCGCCATGCCTCTGCACACCTTGCCTCAACTGTCCCAACTGCCGGCCGCCAGCTGGGATGCGCTGCTGTCGACGCCGCAGCCCTTTGTGCGCCATGCCTTTCTGAGCGCCCTGGAAGACAGCGGCAGCGTCGGAGGGCGCAGCGGCTGGCAGCCATCGCACCGGCTCTGGTACGACGAGCAGGGGCGGCTGCAGGCGGCCATGCCGACCTACCTCAAGCAGCACTCCTACGGCGAGTACGTGTTCGATCACGCCTGGGCCGATGCCTGTCGCCGCGCCGGTATCGCCTACTACCCCAAGCTGCTCGGCGCCGTGCCGTTTTCCCCGGTGAGCGGGGCCCGCCTGCTGGGCGAGCCGCACGCTGCTGCACGGCTGCTCGATGAGCTGAGTGCAGGCCTGCCCGGCGAGGGGCTGTCGAGCTTGCACGTCAACTTCACCACGCCTGCCTGCGATGCGCTGCTCGAGCCGCGTAGCGGCTGGCTGCAGCGTTTGGGCTGCCAGTTCCACTGGCACAACCGCGGCTACCGCGATTTTCAGGACTTTCTCGACGCCCTCAGCTCGCGCAAGCGCAAACAGTTACGCAAGGAGCGCGAGCAGGTGGCCGGGCAGGGCATCGAGTTCGATTGGCTGCAGGGGCATCAGTTGAGCGAGGCGCAGTGGGACTTCGTCTACCTGTGCTACGCCAATACCTATCACGTGCGCGGCCAGGCGCCTTATCTGACGCGGGAGTTCTTCAGCCTGCTGGCCGAGCGCATGCCCGAGGCGCTTCGCGTCGTGCTGGCGCAGCAGCATGGGCGGCCGGTGGCCATGGCGCTGAGTCTGGTGGGCGGGGATACCTTCTACGGGCGCTACTGGGGCTGCCTGGCGGAGTTCGACCGTCTGCATTTCGAAACCTGCTTCTACCAGGGCATGCAGTTGGCCATGAGCGAAGGGCTGGCGCGTTTCGACGCCGGGGCGCAGGGTGAGCACAAGCTGATCCGCGGTTTCGAGCCGGTGATCACCCGCTCCTGGCATCTGCTGCTGCATCCCGGACTACATGCCGCGGTTGCGGACTTTCTCGAGCAGGAGCGTCCTGGCGTGCTGGCTTATGCCGAAGAGGCGCGCAGCTACCTGCCTTATCGCCAAGCGTGAGGTTGGCGGTTATCGGCCGGCATGGCGCGAGATAGGCGCCTGCGAGCCTTTCGTGGGTATGCCCGGGGCCGAACGCGCGTTCGCCAGAAGTTCCCCGGCCTGGAGATTTCTGCAAAAACTCCAGAGTTTTTTGCAAGAAGCCCTTGCACCGGAGCCTCTACATTCCGCCCCTCGCCCGTCTCGTGTGCAGTAGTCGTTGCTAGGCTAGACCGCTAGTAAGGAGCGCTGCAGGGCACGAGGCAACTGACCGGCGCGGCGTATGTCGAGCTGGCGGCGGCGAAAACCAGGGAGAGGGGCCGCCATGGCGGCATGAGCATTCCCCGGGTGTGCCTGCAAGGCATTGCCCGTATCTGACCTGGCCCGCCTGGCGGGCGTCAGACCCGGCAGCGGTTGCACCTGCAGTCGCTTGAACCATAACCACGGCCGCGGCCGTGACCAGAAAGAGAACAACAAAATGAGCGAGCAGAACGTTCTTGTTGTAGGGGTGACCTTCGTGGTCTACCTGGTGCTGATGTTGTGGCTGGGCATCGTTGCCTATCGCCGTACCAGCAGCCTGTCCGACTACATCCTCGGCGGCCGTTCCATCGGCCCGACCACCGCGGCCCTGTCCGCCGGCGCTTCCGACATGAGCGGCTGGCTGCTCCTGGGCCTGCCGGGCTACGCCCTGGTAGCCGGCTTCGAGGCCTCCTGGATCGCCATCGGCCTGCTGGCCGGCACCTGGCTGAACTGGCTGTTCGTTGCCCGTCGCCTGCGCGTCTACTCCCACGCAGCCAGCGACTCGGTGACCATGCCGTCCTACTTCGAGCATCGCTTCAACGACAAGTCCCATGCGCTGCGCGTGATCTCGGCCATCTTCATTCTGCTGTTCTTCCTCTTCTACGCCAGCTCCGGTCTGGTCGCAGCCGGCAAGCTGTTCGAGACCGTATTCGGCTTCGACTACCGAATCGCCGTGGTCATCGGCACCCTGGCCGTGGTCTCCTACACCCTGTTCGGTGGCTTCCTCGCCGTGGCCTGGACCGACGTGGTGCAAGGCCTGCTGATGGCCGCCGCGCTGGTGCTGGTGCCGGTGTTCGCCCTCAACGCGGTGGGTGGCGTGGATGCTGCGCATGCCGCGATCGTGGCCAAGAACCCCGAGCTGCTGACCTTCTTCAATGATGCCAAGGGCCAGCCGCTGGGCATCATCGCCATCCTTTCGCTGCTTGGCTGGGGCCTGGGCTACTTTGGCCAGCCGCACATCCTGGCGCGCTTCAAGGCGATTTCCGACGACAAGGACATGCCCACCGCTCGCCGTATCGCCGTGGGCTGGACCGCACTGACCCTGTTCGCTGCCCTGGCCATCGGCTGGGTCGCCGTGGGCTACCTGGAGACCGATCTGGGCGATGCCGAGACCGTGTTCATGGTGCTGGTCAACAGCCTGTTCCACCCGGTGGTCGCCGGTATCCTGATGGCGGCCGTACTGGCCGCGATCATGTCCACCGCCGATTCGCAGCTGCTGGTGAGCTCCTCGGCCCTGGCCGAAGACTTCTACAAGGCGATCCTGAAGAAGGACGCCGGTGGCGCGGAACTGGTCTGGATCGGCCGTGGTGCCGTGGTGGCGATCGCCATCGTCGCCCTGATCCTGGCGCTGAACCCGGACACCACCGTCCTGGGCCTGGTGTCCTACGCCTGGGCTGGTTTCGGTGCCGCCTTCGGTCCGGCCATCATCCTGTCGCTGTACTGGAAGCGGATGAACCGCAACGGTGCGCTGGCCGGCATCCTGCTGGGCGGCATCACCGTGGTGGTGTGGAAGCAGCTGTCCTCCATGGGCGGCATCTTCGGCCTGTACGAGATCATCCCGGGCTTCATCCTCGCCACTCTTGCCATCGTCGTGGTCAGCCTGATCACCGAAGAGCCGGAAGCGGCCGTCCAGGCGCAGTTCGACGACGTCGAGCGCAAACTGGCGTAATCGCTTGATCCTGGCCGCGGGCGATGCTCCGTAGCCAGTGCGGCAACGGCCGACACCGCAAGGTGTCGGCCGTTTTAGTTTTGTATGGGAATGGCATCGATCCAATGGATGCCGGGCTTCCGCCCGCTGCTGGCATTGGCTAAGGTGGCGCTCCCTGCCTCGGTACTCAGTACAGGTTGTCCATGACCGCGAAAGACCCGCTCCACGGTGTCACCCTGCAAGCCATCCTCACCGCGCTCGTGGAGCGTATCGGCTGGGATGGGCTGGCCCGGCAGGTGGACGTGCGCTGTTTCAAGCATGAGCCGAGCATCAAGTCGAGCCTGACCTTCCTGCGCAAGACGCCCTGGGCTCGGGCCAAGGTGGAGCAGCTCTACCTGCAGCAGTTTCACCAGCAGAAATAGCAGTGCGTCGCCGGATGCAGTTCGGCCCGCGTCAGCGCCATTCGCTGTCGGCTCAGTTCAGCGCCAGACCCAGCGCCTGCAGGGCCTGGCGATAGCTGTTGCCAGCCATGCGCAGACCATTGTTATGGTTGGCGCCGTCGATCAGCAGCAATTGCTTGGGCTCGTTGGCGGCGTCGAACAGCGCCTCGCTGAAGCGCGACGGCACGTAGCGATCGTCGCGCCCGTGGGCGATCAGCACGGGGATGCCCACTTCGCCGATCTTGCTCAGCGAGTCGAACTCCTGCGACAGCAGCCAGCGCACCGGCAACGAGGTATTGGTCACCGCCGCGGCGACATCGCCCAGGTTGGTGAAGCTGGACTCGACGATCAGGCCGGCAGCCTGCGCTTGCTGCCGTTCGCCGGCCAGCTCGCGTGCCAGATTGACGGCTACCGCACCACCGAGGGAATGACCGTAGATGAAGCGTTTGCCTGGATCCGGCTGCAGCCTGGCCAGATGCTGCCAGGCGATCAGCGCGTCCTGATACACGCTGCGCTCGGAGGGCAGCGCGCCGCGGCTCTGGCCGAAGCCGCGATAGTCGACGGCGAGCACGGAAAAGCCCATCGCATGCAGTTGTTCAATGCGAAACAGCTGGCCGGTGAGGTTCCAGCGCGAGCCATGCAAATACAGCAGGGTCGGCGCGTCCTGACGCGAGGACGGCCACCACCAGGCATGCAGGCTCTCGTCGGCCGCCAGGTCGGGGGACTGCAACTGCACGTCCTCGATGCCGGCCGGCAGGCCGCTGAACCAGCGGGCGGTACCCGGTTCGATGCGAAACACCAGTTCGCGCTCGGTCTGCTCCAGTTTGGCGCAGCCGATGGGCAGCAGAACCAGCAGGCTGGCCAGAATGATCAGGCTCAGGCGGCGACGGCGCAGCAGGGCGCTCCAGGATGCAGGCATGGGCGAGGCTCATAAGCTAAACGGGTGATGCTGCCATGGACTGCGCCTGCGCCTGGCGGTTTCATCCCGCCGGCACTGCTCTGGTTACCACGTGTTACCGCCAGCTGATCTGCGGCGCGCTCTGGGGCGCCTGGCAAAGGGTGACGCTACCCGGTTCCAGATAGGGCGCGAGTATCGGCGCCATGCCCTTGAGCACCTGTACCGGCAGCGCCGAGGTGAAGGTGAAGCGCTCTGCCTCGCGTCCCGGCACGAAGGCGGTGAGGGTGCCGTAGTGGCGCGGGCCGAGGAAGAACACGAAGGTGGCCGTGCGGTTCATCGCCCGCGAGCTGATCACCCGCCCGCCAGCGCCGACGCTTTCGATGCGGTTGTCGCCGGTGCCGGTCTTGCCGCCCAAGGTCAGGTTGCTGCCGTCCTGCAGCTGGAAGGTGCCCTGCAGCCGCCGTGCGGTGCCGCCCTCGACCACCTGGGACAGTGCATTACGCAGCGCGGCGGCCACTTCCGAGGCCATCACTCGCTTGGCGCCTTGGGTGTTGCGCTCGACCCGCGTCTCGTAGGGCGTGTCGGCGGCGAAGTGCAGTTCGTCGATGCGCAGCACCGGTTGGCGAACGCCGTCGTTCTGGATGATGCCCATCAGTTCGGCCAGCGCCGCCGGCCGGTCGCCGGAACTGCCCAGGGCGGTGGCCAGCGAGGGCACCAGATGCTGGAAGGGATAGCCGAGGTTCTTCCAGCGCCGGTGGATGTCGGAGAAGGCTTCCACCTCCAGCATGATGCGGATGCGACTGTCGCGGGCGCTCTTGTGCCGGCTGCGGAACAGCCAGCCATAGACTTCCTGGCGCTCGTCGACGCTGGCGGCCACGGCGTCGCCGAAGCTCGCCTGCGGATTCTCGATCAGAAAGCCCAGCAGCCAGAGTTCCAGAGGGTGGACCCGGGCGATATAGCCCTGATCCGGCAGGCTGTAGGCGCCGGGGCCGTAGTCCTGATACAGACGCGCGATACGCTGATCGGTGAGTTTTTCCTGCGGCAGCTGGGCGCGTAGGAACGCGGCGAAGGTAGCTTCGTCGGCATGCGGCTGCAGGTAGCGGTGCACGGCGCTCAGGCGCACCGAGGTCTGGCGCAGGCCGCTGAGGAAGGTTTCCAGTCGCTGCTGTTCCGGCTGGCCCTGGTACTTGCGCCAGAAACGCAGCAGGAAGGTCCGCCCCTCCTGATCGGCGAAGCGTTGCAGGTACTCCTGGCGGCGTGGGTCCTTGTCGTCCTTGAGCAGTTCGGCGCTGTTCTGATAGGTGCTGTAGCGCACCAGGTCGCGCATCAGGCGGACGAACGGCAGATTGATCGACTCGCGCAGCGATTCGCGCAGGGTCGGGTTGCGACCGTTGTCCTCGCGGCGGAAGTTGCCGAAGGTATGCAGCCCGCCGCCGGTGAAGAAGCGCTCATGCGGGCTGGCCGAGTAGCGCCGCTCCAGCGCGGCTTCCAGCATGCTGGCCAGGTCGGCGCCGGGATTGGCCAGCAGGTGGTTGACCGCCCAGCGGCTCAGGTAGTCCTGCTCGGCGATCTCGACGCTGCGCAGCTCGGCCGGGCTCCTTCCGGCGTGGCGCTGATGCAACTCGGCAATGACTTCGAGATAGGTGGCCAGCACCCGCAGCTTGGCGGTGGAACCCAGCTCCAGCTTGCTGCCTTCATTGATGTCGAACGGCTGGTCGGTGCTGTCGGTCTGCACGCGCACCCGACTGCCGGTGGCGGTGCGTTCGAACAGGGTAAAGCTGTAGCGCACCTCGGCGGTCTTTTCCGCTGACAGCAGGCGCTCGCCGAACAGGCCGATCTTGCCGGCGAATTCCGGGTCGGCCAGGCGTTGCAGGTAGAGGCTGGCCTCCTGCTGCAGGTCGCGCTGCAGGGTGCTGCGTGCGGCCAGATCGAGGCGGTCCAGATCGTACAGCGGCATGCCCAGCAGATTGGACAGACGTGAGCGGGCGACGCTAATGCCCTTGTCGCTTTCCACCGGGCGCAGGTTGGATTCCTGCTGCCAGTCGCGGTACTGCAGCTTCTGCGTCAGCGCCGCGTCACGCAGTTCGGCGTCGATCAACCCCCCGGCAGCCAGCAGGCGGATATGACTCTCCGTCAGCGCCTCCATTTCCTTGCGCCCCTGAGCCAGATAGTAGGAGGGGCGGCGCTGGGCGATCATCAGCGACAGTACCTGGCGCAAGGCCAGACCGCGTTCGGCCAGGCTGGCCTCCGGCGTGCGCGCCGGGTCGAGCAGGGCGTTGCTGCGCTCGAAGTCTGCGCCGTACCAGATGCGCAAACCGTCGGCCAGGCCGTGGACCTCGCCGTGCCCCGGTGCAGCGGACAGCGGTACGCTGTTGAGGTAGTCGCGCACGATGGTCTGGCGTGCTTCGAGGGTCTGCGGCCCCTGTTGGTAAGCGCGTACGCTGGCGGAAATCATCTGCCGCAGTTTTTCTCCCGCCGACAGCGTCAGGCCGTCCGGCGAATGGCGGTACTTTTCCAGTTGGGTGGCCAGGGTGCTGCCGCCAGCGGACTGGTCCTGCATGTCGAGCACCTTGCCGATCTGCGACAGGGCGGCCATGGCGAACCGCGGCCAGTCCACGGCCGGGTTGGCCAGCGGCTGCTCGGTATCCAGCAGATGGCGGTTCTCGATGAACAGCAGGCTGCTCACCACCAGCGGCGGAATGCTGGCGAAATCGGCATAGCCCTGTTGTGGATAGCGGAACTCATAAAAGGGCGTGCCGCGGCAGTCGCTGATGCTGAGGCCGGTTTGGCTCTTCTCGACGAAGGGCGGGAACAGGCCGCGACGGCTGTAGGCCATCAGTGCCGGCGAGAAGCGCGCCTGCTCGCTGATGGTGAAGTCGCGTTGCTGTAGACGCTCCAGCATTAGTGGCAGGTAGGCGTAGCCCTGACGTTTGTCGAAGGGGCCGTCGGCGGGGTAGAGGATGTCCGGGCTGGGGCCTTGCTCGACACGGTAGGTGAGGGTGGCGGCGTAGCGGCTCAGCTCACGGGCCTGGAAATGCGCGCTGCGCAACTCGAAGACCAGCAGCGCGGCGGCGGCCACCAACGACAACGCCAGCAGTGAGTAAAACGCCAGACGCCAGCGGCGTGGCCGCGGAGCCGGCTTGTCGTCGACCGTCGGCAAGACGTTCGACGCCAGTTCGCGGTGCTGAGGATCCGATTGCCATAACGCGCCCATAATCCACCGGCCTGGCCTGTCTGCTCCACGGAAAAACACGAGACTGCCGCTTAACGGGCTCTGCCCCCCTGGCGCCTCGTCTGCCTGTTATCAGCTTAGCCGCTGTGCGCGGGTCTGGCTGGCGGTTTTGACGCAAGGCGTGTCTGGGCCGCTCATTGGCGCTAGACTCGCTGGCAATGCACACAATGCAGGGGAAGCGGCATGCAGCGCGATCATCGAGAGCAGCTTCAGCAAAGCTGGCAGGCCAACGCCGATGCCTGGGCTGCGGCGGTGCGCGAACAGCGTATTGAGAGCCGGCGCCTGGTCACCGATGCGGCGATCATCCAGGCCGTGTTGGCGCTGCAGCCCAAGCGGGTGCTGGATATCGGCTGCGGCGAGGGTTGGCTGTGCCGTGGGCTGGCCGAACACGGCATCGAGCCGGTCGGCGTGGATGCTTCCGCGCCGCTGATCGAGGCAGCCCGCGCCGCCTGCGACGGGCGCAGTCAGTATCGCGTCTGTGGCTATGCCGAACTGGAGCAGCATGCCGAGCAGCTGGGGCGTTTCGAGGTGCTGGTGTGCAACTTCGCCCTGCTCGAAGAGCCGCTGCAGCCCATTCTGCGCAGCCTGCACGCGTTGCTGGCGCCTGGCGGCAGTCTGCTGATCCAGACCCTGCACCCCTGGCGCGCCAGCCATGGCGAGCCTTATCAGGACGGTTGGCGGGTCGAGGATTTCGTCGGTTTCGGCGAGGGCTTCCAGGCACCGATGCCTTGGTTCTTCCGCACCCTGCAATCCTGGCTGACGCTGATTGGCGAAACCGGCTGGCGTCTGGAATGGCTGCAGGAGCCATTGCATCCCGAGAGCGTTCAGCCGGTCTCCCTGCTGCTGCTGCTCAAGCCGCTCTGATCATGCAGCTGCTGCTCAACCTCGATGTTCCCGATCTGCCGGCCGCGGTGGCCTTCTATCAGCAGGCGCTCGGCTTCAGCGTCGGGCGCGTGCTGTTCGACGGTTCGGTCGTCGAGATGCTCGGCGCAGCCGTACCGCTCTACCTGCTGCACCAGCCCGCTGCCACTCGTCCCTGCCCGCAGTCCGGTGTGCAGCGCGACTACCGCCGTCACTGGACGCCGCTGCATCTGGATCTGCTCGTCGAAGATCTGGACGCAGCGCTGGCTCGGGCGCTCGCCGCCGGTGCGCGGCAGGAGGGCGAAATCCATGAACATGACTGGGGACGTCTGGTAACGCTGAGCGATCCCTTCGGCCACGGATTGTGCCTTCTGCAATGGCGTGGTGCGGGATACGACCTGGTCAGTCTCAACCCCGGAGGAAGCGATGCGCACAATTGAATTGGCCGGCGTACAGGTGCCGGTAGTCGGTCAGGGTACCTGGCGCATGGGCGAGGACCACCGACAGCGCACGCGGGAAGTCGCCGCGCTGCGTGAAGGGCTGGATCTGGGCCTGAGCCTGATCGACACCGCCGAGATGTATGGCGAGGGTGGTGCGGAGCAGGTGGTGGGTGAGGCCATTGCCGGGCGCCGCGACGAGGTCTTTCTGGTCAGCAAGGTGTACCCGCACAACGCCAGTCTGGACGGCGTTCAGGCGGCCTGTGAGCGCAGTCTGAAGCGTTTGGGGTGCGAGCGGATCGATCTGTACCTGCTGCACTGGCGCGGGCGCTATCCGCTGCGGGAAACTGTCGAAGGCTTCGAGCGGCTGCGCGAGCAGGGCAAGATCGGCGCCTGGGGTGTTTCCAACTTCGATCTGGACGACCTGCTGGAGCTGGATCAACCGGCCTGTCGCAGCAATCAGGTGCTGTACAACCTGCAGGCCCGCGGAGTCGAGTACGACCTGCTGCCCTGGCAACAACAGGCTGGCATGCCGCTGATGGCCTACTGTCCGTTGAGCCAGGCGGGTGCCTTGCTGCATGAGCCTGCGCTGCGTGAGGTGGCCGAGCGGCACGGGGTGACGCCGGGCCAGGTGGCCCTGGCCTGGACCATCAGACAGGACGGTGTGATTGCCATACCCAAGGCCGTGGGCAGCGCGCATCTGCGCGATAACGCCGCTGCGGCATCGCTGGCGCTGCATGCGGACGATCTGGCCCTGCTCGACGCGGCCTTCCCGCCACCGCGACGCAAGCAAGCCTTGCAGATGGTATAGGGAGCTACGCCGCCCGTTAGGGCGCGCGTAGCGGATGCGCTCAGTTCACGACCGGATCGGCCGCCAGGCGCCCGGCGTCCTTGAGCAGCGCTTTGAGGAAAGCGTCCTGCAACTCGGGGTCGTTACGGGTCAGCTCGATCAGGCTCTGTTCCAGCTCGCTGGCTTCCTCTTCCAGGCCCAGATCGGAAAGGCGCTTGACCCGATGCACCCATTGCGCCACGTCGTCGCCTTCGAGGTCGTCGAAGATCAGATCGTGCGCTTCGCGCAGCTTGCCGCGCAGGGTATGGCTGACCATCAGTGTCGCCTCGGCACGTGCCACCTCGTCGCCCAGACGATCCTCGACGCTCAGTTGGAGGAGGTTGAGGCGGGCCATGTCCTGTTCGCTGAACGGGCTGTCCAGCAGATTCAGGCGCAGCACGCCGCTGCTGTCGGTAAGCAGCTCGAACTGCTGCTCGCCGGCCTTGACCTGCACGGGACGTTCCGACCAGGGCAGGTTGATGTACTCCATGCGGCGATCACGCTGCACTTCCTCGATGCTCGCCAGATTCTGCTCGGCGCGGCCGTTCGACTCGACGTTCATGAAGGGATTCAGGCCCGCCATGCCATAGCTGATCCAGTCACGGGTGGCGGTTTCCGGCAGGCTGCCGAGCATCACCACGTTGAGTACGTTGGCACCGACGCCAGCCACCACCGCCACCGCACCCATGGGCACTTCATACAGCTCGCGCCAGGGTTGGTAGGGCGTGTAGCGGTCGTAGCGGCGCGTCACCTCGAAAGCGGTGACCTCGTAGCTCTTCTGGTCATGCACTCGCACCCGCCGTTGCGGCAGCTCGAGCACCTTGGGTTCGCCTGTGTCGATCTGCAGCTGGTGATCCAGCAATTTGCGCTCGACACGCTCCTCATGCTCGCTACGTTGCGGCAAGTGGTTGGCGCAGGCGCTGAGGAAAAGGGCGCCGCACAGGGCGGCGCCGGTCAGGCGAAGGTTGTTGCTCGTGTGCATGATGTCTCGGTGCGGCGTGATCAGCGGCTGATACGGGCTTGCAGGAAGGGCAGGATCTCGGCCAGCGGTACGGCCTGGGCTTCGGTCTCGGCGCGGCTCTTGTACTCGAGATTGCCCTCGGCCAGGCCGCGGTCGCTGACCACCACGCGGTGCGGAATGCCGATCAGCTCCATGTCGGCGAACTTGATGCCGGGGCTGGTCTTCTTGTCGCGGTCGTCCAGCAGCACCTCATAGCCTGCGGCGGTGAGTTCGGCATACAGCTTGTCGGTGGCCTCGCGTACCTGTTCGGTTTCGTAGCGCAGCGGTACCAGCGCGATGTGGAACGGCGCCAGGGCGTCGTTCCAGAGAATGCCGCGTTCGTCGTGGTTCTGCTCGATGGCCGCGGCTACCACGCGCGATACGCCGATGCCGTAGCAGCCCATGGTCAGGGTGACCGGCTTGCCGTTCTCGCCCAGTACCTGGCAGTTCATCGCCTCGCTGTACTTGGTGCCGAGCTGGAAGATGTGGCCGACTTCGATGCCGCGCTTGATTTCCAGGGTGCCCTGGCCGTCCGGGCTGGGGTCGCCTGCAACCACGTTGCGCAGGTCGGCAACGGTCGGCAGCGGCAGGTCGCGCTCCCAGTTGACGCCGAAATAGTGCTTGTCTTCGATGTTGGCACCGGAGGCGAAGTCGCTCATCAGCGCCACGCTGCGATCGACGATGCAGGGGATCGGCAGGTTGACCGGCCCCAGGGAGCCGGGGCCGGCGCCGATGGCGGCGCGAATCTCCGCTTCGCTGGCCATCTGCAGCGGACTTGCCACCTGCTCCAGATTGGCAGCTTTGATTTCGTTCAGCTCGTGGTCGCCGCGCACGATCAGGGCAATCAGCTTGCCCTCCTCGGCGGCATGCACCACCAGGGTCTTGATGGTCTTCTCGATGGCCAGGCCGAAGCCCTGCACCAGGGCGTCGATGGTCTTGGTGTTGGGGGTGTCGACCAGGCGCATGTCCTCGGTCGCGGCAGCGCGCTCTTTCTCGCGCGGCACGGCTTCGGCCTTCTCGATGTTGGCGGCGTAGTCGGAGACGTTGCTGAAGGCGATATCGTCTTCGCCGGACTCGGCCAGCACGTGAAACTCGTGGGAGCCGGTGCCGCCGATCGAGCCGGTATCGGCCTGTACGGGTCGGAAGTTCAGGCCCAGGCGGCTGAACACGTTGCAGTAGGCCTGATGCATGCGGTCATAGGTTTCCTGCAGGGACGCCTGGTCGGCATGGAAGGAGTAGGCGTCCTTCATGATGAACTCGCGACCACGCATCAGACCGAAGCGCGGACGGATCTCGTCACGGAACTTGGTCTGGATCTGGTACATGTTGATCGGCAGCTGCTTGTAGCTGTTCAGCTCGTTGCGGGCCAGGTCGGTGATGACCTCTTCATGGGTCGGGCCGACGCAGAATTCGCGCTCGTGACGATCCTTGACCCGCAGCAGCTCGGGGCCGTACTGCACCCAGCGACCGGACTCCTGCCACAGCTCGGCAGGCTGAATGGCCGGCATCAGCACTTCCAGCGCACCGGCGGCATTCATTTCCTCGCGCACCACGTTCTCGACCTTGCGCAGCACGCGCAGGCCCATCGGCAGCCAGGTGTACAGGCCGGAGGCCAGCTTGCGGATCATGCCGGCACGCAGCATCAGCTGGTGGCTGATCACCACGGCATCGGAAGGGGTTTCTTTCAGGGTCGAGAGCAGGAACTGACTGGTACGCATGTTTGGCCGTTCTGTCGGTTGCTAGGGCTTGGAATAGGCCGGCATTGTACGGTGCCTATACAGTGGCGTACAGGACGGGGCTGCGGAAGCGGCGCCGGTGAGCCAGAAGGAGGCGAGGGTGGGATTGACCGCGTTGGAAGTGCAGACACTGATTCGGGCCGGGTTGCCCATGGCCGAGGATATCGACCTGCGTATCGACCGGCTGGACGAGGAGGGCGTGCTGGCACGGGTGCCCTTTCATAGCAAGCTGGTGCGACCCGGTGGCACGCTGTCCGGCCCGACCATCATGGCCCTCGGCGATGCCGCCATGTATGCCGTGGTACTGGGGCGTCTCGGTCGGGTGGAGATGGCGGTGACGTCCAATCTCAATATCAACTTTCTGATCAAGCCCCGGCCGGTGGACCTGCTGGCCGTGGCTCGAATACTGCGTTTGAGCAGGCGTCAGGCGGTATGTGAAGTTTCGTTGTATTCGGCGGGTAATGAGAATGAACTCGTTGCCCACGTAACGGGGACATATGCGTTGCCGATTTGAATGTTAATACTCAAAAAGAAAAGCCCGGTCTCCCGGGCCTCTCTTATTCAAGTATTTGCTGGTTCCTAGGTTACAGGATGCTCAGCGGGTACTCGAGGATTACGCGAACTTCGTCGCTAGAAGCTGCACCGTAGTACACGCCATCGCTGCTGCGATAGGTGGCCTGACGTACACGCATGTTCAGGTCCTTGGCAGGGCCGCTTTGAATGGTGTAACCGACCTGAATGTCGCGTTCCCACTCTTTGCCGTTGGTAGTGTCGCCGACGTTGGCGTCGGTACCGCGAACATAGCGGGTCATGAACTTCAGGCCCGGTACGCCGTATTCGGCGAAGTCCAGGTCATAACGGACCTGCCAGGATTTCTCATCTTCAGCGTTGAAGTCAGAGCGCTGAATGGAGTTAGCCAGCCAAATGGTACCACCGCCGTCTACACCATAGTCATAGCCGATGCCGTCAAAGCCGCCATGGGACTTTTGGTAGGCAAGGGTGAATGTATGAGCGCTGATGTTATAGGCTGCAGCGAGACTCCAGATGGTGTTTTTCTCGCTCGAACCGGTATCGGTGTACTCTTTATCGTACTTGGTGCGATAGATGTTGAAGTCGAAGTTCAGCGATTGGGCTTCGCCCATGCCGATGGTGTAGTTGACGTTGCCGTAGTATTTCTTGAACGCGTCTTCTACGTCGGAGTAGTACAGCGAGGCAGACAGATCGTCGTTGAAGCTGTAAGAACCGCCGAGCACGTCGGCGCTCTTGAGGCCGATGCTGTCATGGTAGGTCTGATCTTGGGCATTGATCGCGGTGAAATGACCGGCGTGCAGCTCCAGGCCTTCGATCTCATTGCTGGTTACCAAGAAGCCTTCAGCAACTTCCGGCAGCAGGCGGCTGTCATCGGTGCTCAATACAGGCAGAGCGGTGAACTGGTCGCCGTATTTGAGAACAGTGTTAGACAGGCGCAGTTTTACCGCGCCGCCAGCTTCAGAGTAATCATCTTGCGAGCGACCATCGCTGTCGGTCGGGAACATGCCGGAGCCTGCGCGGCCTTTACCGCTGTCCAGCTTGATGCCGAGCATGCCAATTGCGTCAACGCCGAAGCCGATGGTGCCTTGAGTGAAGCCGGACTCGAAGGTGCCGATGATGCCATGGCCCCATTCTTGCGGGTCGTCAGTACGAGTCGGATGGTTGCGGAAGTCGCGGTAGAAGTACAGGTTACGGTTCAGGATGTTGAAGCTGCTGTCTTCAACGAAACCGTTGGACTCGGATTGTGCGCTGGCAAACGCCAGTTGGCTGGTACCCGCGGCTACTGCCAGGGCGATTACGCTCCACTTCATCACTTGCATCGTGATTGCTCCTTTGGTTTAGAAGAGTTGCGCTGCCCATTGTTTTGTTGTATGGGCGGCTCTTTCTTTTTGTGTCGGCGGTAACTTATAGCATGCAGCCAATATTGGCGATAGTTGCAGTCTATTCGTTGCGCATTCGGTCATGGCGGTGTCGCATTGCCTGTTGATGAATGTCGCAAATCTGTAGTTCTGCGCTTGCGTTTCGTTCCGTCGACGTTGTCGCGGTTCTGAGTTGCCTGGTACCGCTGTTATTGATCGACTGCGCGGCGTGCCGGGCATTGCGGAATGTTTAGCAAAAGTCGTGCTCAAAATCCACGTTAAGCGCTAAAACCTTGATTTGTTGAGGTGGACGATTCGGGCTGGGCCTGCCAGATGGGGGGCTTCGGCCACGTGGCGCCGCTGATCGGCGGATGGCGCTGCCGCTCATTGCCAGTATGTCTTTCGATACCGTCGGCGGTAACGTTTGATCCTGGCCATTACGGGAGGAAACAAAATGGTGCACGCCTGCGGTGCCGCTCGGGCGGGGTTGCCTTCCGTTGGTGCGTGGCGCGGGATGAATTGTCGTTTGGGGGCGCGTATGCTGCGCGCCCTCGGCCGCGCCTTACCGGCGCTACGCTTGGTTGACTGGATTGAAGCGAGGAGAACCTTATGTTCGCCCTGGATTCGCGTTTGCAGCAGGACTGCCTGCTGATCGGGGATTTCCCCCTGTGTCGTTTGCTGTTGATGAACGACGCCAACTACCCCTGGTTCATCCTGGTGCCACGGCGCGATGAGGTCAGCGAGCTGTTCCAGCTCGACGCCGCTGATCAGCGTCAGCTCTGGCAGGAAACCACCTTGTTGGCCGAAACCCTCAAGGACACCTTTGCCGCCGACAAGATGAACGTGGCGACGCTGGGCAATGTGGTCAGCCAACTGCACATGCACGTGATCGTGCGGCGGCGCGGCGATGCTGCATGGCCTGCGCCGGTATGGGGGCGCAATCCGCCGCGACCCTATGAAGAGGAGCAGGTACGCCAGCTCGTCAGCAAGCTGCGTCTGGTGTTGACCGAGAATTTCGAGTTTTCGGGAGAGGTGGCATGAGTCTCGAGGCGCGGGTCATGGAGCTGGAAAGTCGTCTGGCCTTTCAGGACGACACCATCCAGGCGTTGAGCGATGAGCTGGTCGAACAGCACAAGCGTATCGAGCGTTTGCAACTGCAGTTGTCTGCGTTGGCGCGGCGTCAGGAGGAATTGCAGGGGCAGGTGGGCATCGTCGAAGACGAAGCGCCGCCTCCGCATTACTGAATTGAAAAAGCCCGGTTTCCCGGGCTTTTCTTTGTGCGCGATTCAGCGTCGCGAAGGTGCTGCGGCAATCACGTCTTCCGCCTGCAGACCCTTGTCGCGCTGCATGACCGAGAACTCCACGCGCTGGCCTTCTATCAGCACCCGGTGGCCTTCGCCGCGAATGGCACGGAAATGCACGAAGATATCCTCCCCCGAGTCGCGAGAAATGAAACCGAAACCCTTGGAGGTGTTGAACCACTTGACCGTGCCGGTCTCACGCGACTCCTGGGAGCTGGTGACGCTCGATTGCTCGGTGCTGCGCTGGGCGCTTTGTGGCAGGGACGGGCGTACCTGGGCTGCCAGTTGCAGCAGAACGGCGGCGCTGGTGATCAGCAGGGTAAGCCAGACAGCCGGTTGGTCGCCGATGCTCGGCAGTGGAGCCAGCAGTACCAGGCTCTGCACGACGGCAGCCAGGACCAGCAGAGCGGAGGCCAGGCCCTGCAGCTGTTGGCGCAGGCCGCCGAAGTATGAGGGTTGTTGCGTGGCGATCAGCAGGTTGAGCAGGCCGATTAGGGCCAGATAGATGGCATCCGGAGTGGTCAGGAACGAGGCAGAAAAAACGGGTACGGCAGACAGCAGCAGGGCGGCGAACCCTGTCACGAGATGGGCAATCTTCAACATCTTCGATGAACTCACTGATTGAATGATGACTCAAGGTGTTGCGGAGGGAGCACGCTCTGCGGGTGGCGAGTTGGATGGCCAGGGCGCGCACCGGTGGATCAGGGTGCAGGCGCCGCAAGACGTTAACGCGGCGCGCCGACCTATTTAACAGCAAAGGCGGGGGCTACTCAAATCAAGCGCTTAGCACGGTTTTGCTGGTAATCGGGTGAACCTGGTTGCGGCCACTGCGCTTGGCCTGATAGAGCGCGTCGTCGGCGCGGGTCAGCAGTGTTTCCAGGCTGTCGTCCGCCTCGGCCAGGGCGCAGCCGAAGGAGGCGGTAATGCTGTCCAGCACCTGATCGGTACGGCGTACCTTGACCCGCAGCGCCTGGATCTTGTTGCGTAGTTTTTCGGCAAATTCGAGAACCGCTCCCAGGTCGACGCAGTCGCGCAGTACCACGCAAAATTCCTCGCCACCATAACGGGCGGCAAAGGCGCCTGACGGCAGAAGGTCGCGCAACAGTTGGCCAACGTGCTGCAACACCCGATCACCCAGCGGGTGGCCGTACTGGTCGTTGAACTGTTTGAAATGGTCGATATCGAGAATGACCAACGCCAGGCCCTTGTGGGTTTCGCTCAGGGCGCGTTCCAGCAGGCGGGTGAAGGCATGTCGGTTGAACACCCGGGTCAGGCTATCGAGCGTTGCAGCCAGGTGCGCCCGCTCGAGCTGACTGCGCAGGTGGGTGATTTCCTCCTGGGCGGCGCGCAGGCGGTAGAGAAACTTCTCCTGCTGGTCCTGCATCAGCTGGGTGCTTTCCTGCAAACCGCTGAGCACGCTGGGCAGGTCGTCGATGATCGGTTCCTGCAGGGCGCTGAGCCCATGGCTGAGGCTCTGCTGATAGTTCTCGCTGCCGATCACGCTGCGGGAAACGTCACCCTCGATGTCATCGACCAGTTCGATCACCTGCTGCTGGCCGGCACGGGCCTCCTCCAGCTCGCCGCGAATGATGTAGTCGCGAAAGAGTTTGCTGGCGGTATCCGGCGGGAACACGTCGAAATCCTCGACGACCTTGTCCAGGCGACGGTTGAGCTCCGGCTCGCTACCTCTGCTGTAGGTGTACCAGAGTGCATAGTGCACCGGATTGGGCGGGATGTCGTAACGCATCATCAATGGCACGGCCTGCTTGAGCAGCGCCGCTGCCTCGCGGGTCTCCTCGGGATACAGGTCGATGATGCTGGGCGGTTTGGGCGGCTGACTCATATGTCTCGAACAAGTCTATGGCGAATGGCCAGAGCATAGAACAGCCCGTGCCTCTCTGCCTAATGAAAAGGCCCGGAAAACCGGGCCTTTGGGCGTGTCACGCGGCGAGCAGGCTGCGCAGCATCCAGGCGGTCTTTTCATGCACCTGCATGCGTTGGGTCAGCAGGTCGGCAGTGGGTTCGTCACTGACCTTGTCCAGCAGCGGGAAAATGCCGCGGGCGGTGCGTACGACGGCTTCCTGGCCCTGCACCAGTTGCTTGATCATTTCGTCTGCGCTGGGCACGCCTTCCTCTTCCTTGATCGAGGACAGGCGGGCGTAGGCGGCATAGGTGCCCGGGGCCGGGAAGCCCAGCGCGCGGATGCGTTCGGCGATGGCGTCCACGGCGAGGGCCAGTTCGGTGTACTGCCCTTCGAACATCAGGTGCAGGGTGTTGAACATCGGGCCGGTGACGTTCCAGTGGAAGTTGTGGGTCTTCAGGTACAGGGTGTAGGTGTCGGCCAGCAGGCGCGAAAGGCCTTCGGCGATGGCGGCGCGATCCTGTTCGGCGATTCCTATATTGATTTCCATGGTCTTTCTCCTTTCAGGTGAGCCCGGGATGCTTATCCGGCAATGTGGGCAGAGCCTAACATGGCGAGATGCGGGGCGATTCTGGCTTGGATCAATGAAAGCGATGGTTAGAAGCTATTGATGGCTTGCGGTTCCCTTTCTGCCCAGTAGTCTGGCCAGCAGCCCGGGATAGGACGCCGGCAGCAGTCGCTGAATCTGGTCGAGCAGGCGCGCATCGCTGCCCACCAGGATGCGCGGTTTGCCGCTCTTGATGCCATTGACGATGACGTCGGCCGCCCGGGCCGCGGTGGTTCGCGCCAGCTTGTCGAAATTCTGGCAGGCGCGCTCGGCGTCCTGAGAGCCATCTATGCCGCGATAGAAGCGTGCGGAGCGGGCGATATTGGTCTTGATTCCGCCGGGATGGACGCAACTGACCGCCACGCCGCGGCAGGCGACCTCCTGGCGCAGGGCTTCGGTGAAGCCGCGCACGGCGAACTTGCTGGCGTTATAGGCGCCCTGGCTCGGCAGGCTGACGATGCCGAAGATGCTCGACAGGTTGACGATATGCCCGCTGCCCTGGCGCAGCAGGTGCGGCAGAAAGGCCTTGCTGCCATGCACCACGCCCCAGAAGTTGATGTTCATCAGCCATTCGAAATCCTCGTAGCTGAGCTGATCGATGGTCTGCGATACGGCCACGCCGGCGTTGTTGATGATCAGATCGGCGCCGCCGTGTTCGCTTATCACCTGCTCAGCGAAGGCATGCACCGCGTCGCGCTGGGCCACGTCCAGGGCATGGCAGGTGACGCGCGGGCTCTGGTGGCGCAGCGCTTCGGCATTGCGTTCCAGCTGTGGCAGATCGATGTCGGCCAGGGCCAGTTGGCAGCCTTCGGCCGCCAGGCGAACGGCAAGTGCCTGGCCGATACCCGAGGCTGCGCCGGTGATCACGGCGGTTTTTCCGCTTAGAGAGGGCATGCGAACTCCTTGCACTGGGCTATCCATGAAGCGCGGAGCTTAGCCACTGCAGTCGATCCGGTACAGCCGTTTCAGCCGTGCGCCAGGTTGGGCCGTTGCTGCAGGGTGCGGTTGAAGACGTCGACCCAATGGGCGCTGAACTGCTGTCCGGCGAGATTGTTGATCTCGAGTATCGCCCGCAGAAGCGGGCGCTTGCTCAGCGTCTGGTGCGCGCGCTCGTGGGTGCGTGCATCGAAGGTGTCGACGATATTGAGGATCAGCGCCCCGGGTGCGATCTCGGTTTCGCGCAGGCCCTTGGGATAGCCGCTGCCGTCGGCGTGTTCCTGATGTTGCAGAATGATCTCCATGGCCGGCGCCCAGTCAGGCATGCGCTTTAGCAGCTCGCTGGCCAGACGTGGGTGACCATGGACCAGGCGCCGTTCGTCGCGGCTGAGATCGGCCTGCTTGTGCAGCAGTTCCAGCGGCAGAAACGCCATGCCCAGATCGTGCAGGCATACCGCCGCTGCCAGTTGCTCGGGGCGCTCGACCTGACCGCCCTGGGCATTGATGCTCAGGGCCAGATCCAGCAGGCGCAGGTTGCGTCCTCGCCAGTAGTGCGAGCGTTGTTCGGCGGCCTGGGTGAGCGCAGCGAAGAACTGCAGATCCGGGTCGGCGGCGATGCCGTGGCGAGCCAGCAGCGCCTCGGTAGGGCTCTCGGCGAGAGCTGGCGGGGCTTGCAGACGGGTGCTGGGGTCGATCTGCTGCAGCAATGTGCGGCGAGCCTCCGTCTGTCGTTCGGCTGGCGTCACGGCCAGGGCCTGCAGCGCCTGGCAGAGGTGCTCGAACTGCATCTGGCTCAGGCGTGCGTCCGGGCCGCCCAGTGCCTGACCAATCAGGGCCTGCAGATGGTCCAGCGTCAGCAGCAGGATGTCGCCAAGCAGGCTGTCGAACGCCAGGCGCCCGCTGCGCAGGGCGTCCAGCACGTCCTCCATGGCCTGTGGCAAGGGCATCAGGGCATTGAGATCGATATAACCCAGGTTGCCCTTGAGCGTATGCACCAGGCGGAACAGTTCACGTAGCCGTTCGCCGTCTCTGGGCGCGTGCTCCAGTTCGATCAGCAGTTGCTCGCAACGCGGGAACTGGTCGGCGGCATCCAGGCGAAAGTCCTCCAGCAGGTCGCTGGACAGATCGGCTAGGCGGGGCAGGGGCATGGCATCTTCTCCATGATGGAGGCGCCCTTCATTATAGAAGGCATCTGCCGGGCGGCTGCGCCGGGGCGATTTACCCTATATAATCCCGCTCTTTTTCAACACGGGGCGCGCGGCTGGACGCTCGCCGCGGCGTTGCCTCCGCCCAGTGCGCAGGATACGCCTGACCCATCCAAGACCTTTTAGAGAAGCGAACCACGATCATGATGCGCAGCCACTATTGCGGCCAACTGAACGAGAGCCTGGATGGCCAGGAAATCACCCTTTGCGGCTGGGTCCACCGTCGCCGTGACCATGGTGGGGTGATCTTCCTCGATATTCGTGATCGTGAAGGCCTGGCCCAGGTGGTGTTCGACCCGGATCGCGCGGAGACCTTCGCCAAGGCCGACCGCGTGCGCAGCGAATACGTGGTGAAGATCACCGGCAAGGTGCGTCTGCGTCCGGCCGGTGCGGTCAACCCGAACATGGCTTCCGGTGCCATCGAAGTGCTGGGCTACGAGCTGGACGTGCTCAACGAGGCGGAAACCCCGCCGTTCCCGCTCAACGAATACACGGACGTCGGCGAGGAAACCCGCCTGCGCTACCGTTTCATCGACCTGCGTCGCCCGGAGATGGCCGAGAAGCTCAAGCTGCGCTCGCGCATCACCTCGAGCATCCGCCGCTACCTGGACGACAACGGCTTCCTCGACGTCGAGACGCCGATCCTGACCCGCGCCACGCCTGAAGGCGCACGCGACTATCTGGTGCCGAGCCGCACCCACGCCGGCAGCTTCTTCGCCCTGCCGCAGTCGCCGCAGCTGTTCAAGCAGCTACTGATGGTGGCCGGCTTCGACCGCTACTACCAGATCGCCAAGTGCTTCCGCGACGAGGACCTGCGTGCCGACCGTCAGCCGGAATTCACCCAGATCGACATCGAGACCAGCTTCCTCGATGAAAAAGACATCATGGACATCACCGAGACCATGGTGCGCAACCTGTTCAAGGAAGTGCTGGGTGTCGAGTTCGGCGAACTGCCGCACATGCCGCTGGCCGAAGCCATGCGCCGTTTCGGTTCGGACAAGCCGGACCTGCGCATCCCGCTGGAGCTGGTGGACGTCGAGGACCAGCTCAAGGACGTTGAATTCAAGGTCTTCGCAGGTCCTGCCAACGACCCGAAATGCCGTGTTACCGCGCTGCGCGTACCGGGCGGGGCGAGCATGCCGCGCAAGCAGATCGACGACTACACCAAGTTCGTCGGCATCTACGGCGCCAAGGGCCTGGCCTACATCAAGGTCAACGAGCGCGCTGCCGGCGTTGACGGTCTGCAGTCGCCGATCGTCAAGAACATCCCGCTGGACAACATCAATGTCATCCTCGACCGCGTTGGCGCCGTCGATGGCGATATCGTGTTCTTCGGCGCGGACAAGGCCAAGATCGTCAGCGAAGCCCTGGGTGCGCTGCGCATCAAGCTGGGTCATGACCTGAACCTGCTGACCTGCGAGTGGGCGCCGCTGTGGGTCGTCGACTTCCCGATGTTCGAGGAGAACGACGATGGCAGCCTGACCGCCATGCACCACCCCTTCACTTCGCCCAAGTGCACCCCCGAGGAGCTGGAGGCCAACCCGGCTGCCGCACTGTCGCGCGCCTACGACATGGTGCTCAACGGCACCGAACTGGGTGGCGGTTCGATCCGTATCCACGACAAGGCCATGCAGCAGACCGTGTTCCGCGTGCTCGGCATCAGCGAAGACGAGCAGCAGGAGAAGTTCGGCTTCCTGCTGGATGCGCTCAAGTACGGTGCGCCGCCCCACGGTGGTCTGGCTTTCGGCCTGGATCGCCTGGTAATGCTGATGACCGGCGCCAGCTCGATCCGCGAAGTGATCGCCTTCCCGAAAACCCAGAGCGCGGCCTGCGTCATGACCCAGGCGCCGGGTGTGGTGGATGCCAAGTCGCTGCGCGAGCTGCATATCCGCCTGCGTGAGCAAGCCAAGGCCGAATAAGCCTGCAAAAGAAGCCTGGAGATCCCAGGCTTCTTCGTTATGGGGTGGAGAGACTCGAACCCTCACGCCTGGCAATTGTGAAAACCTTATAGATGGAGTGAGTTATGGCTGGTCATTCCAAATGGGCCAACATCAAGCACCGCAAGGGGCGTCAGGACGCCAAGCGCGGCAAGATCTTCACCAAGCTGATCCGTGAGCTGACGGTCGCGGCCAAGCATGGTGGCCCGGTTCCGGCGGACAACCCGCGTCTGCGCCTGGCCGTGGACAAAGCGCTGACCAACAACATGTCGCGCGAGGTGATCGACCGCGCCATCGCCCGCGGCGCCGGCAACAACGAAGCCGATAACGTCATCGAGTTCAGCTACGAAGGCTATGCGCCGAGCGGTGTGGCCATCATCGTCGAGGTGATGACCGACAACCGCAACCGCACCGCCGCAGAAGTGCGTCATGCCTTCACCAAGTGCGGCGGCAACCTCGGCACCGATGGTTCGGTTGCCTACATGTTCGAGCGCAAGGGGCAGATCAGCTTCGCACCGGGTGTCGATGAGGACGCCCTGATGGAAGCCGCGCTGGAGGCGGGTGCCGATGACGTGGAGATGGGCGAGGACGGTTCGGCCCTGGTGTCGACCAGCTTCACCGAGTTCCACGCCGTCAACGAAGCGCTGGGCGCTGCCGGCTTCAAGGCCGAGGAGGCGGAAATCGCCATGATTCCCTCGATCAGCGCGCCGATTGCTGATCTGGAAACCGCGCAGAAGGTCTTCAAGCTGATCGACATGCTCGAAGATCTGGATGACGTGCAGAACGTCTATCACAACGCCGAAGTCGCCGACGAGATCATGGAGCAGCTCGGCTGAGGCCAGCGTTTGACCCTGTGGCGTTCGCGATCTGATCAAGCCGGAAGCGCTGAACAGCGACTCCGGCTTTTTTCGTCGGGCCGAGCGGCGGCGGATGACGGCGCCGGGGGCGGCCCGTATACTCGCCAACTGGATAAATAGACAGTTGCTGATATGACCCTGATTCTAGGCATCGATCCCGGCTCGCGCATTACCGGCTATGGCGTGGTGCGCGATACCGGGCGTGGCTGCGAGTACGTCGCCTCGGGCTGCATTCGCACCGGCGACGGTCCCTTGGCCGAGCGTCTGCAGATCGTCTTTCGCGGCGTCAGCGAAGTGATTCGCACCCATGGGCCGGTGACCATGGGCATCGAGCAGGTGTTCATGGCGCGCAATGCCGACTCGGCCCTCAAGCTAGGCCAGGCACGAGGCGCTGCCATTGTCGCGGCGGTGGAAGCGGGGTTGGAAATCAGCGAATACACCGCTACTCAGGTCAAGCAGGCCGTGGTCGGCACCGGTGCAGCGGACAAGCAGCAGGTACAGATGATGGTCATGCACCTGCTCAAGCTGGTGCAAAAACCGCAGATCGACGCCTCCGATGCCCTGGGTATCGCCCTGTGCCATGCCCATCACCGGCAGAGCCTGATTCCCCATGGGCTGGCCAGTGCCAAGCGGCGTGGCGGTCGTCTTCGTTTATAACCTCTTGAAAGGAAAACAGTGGTGATCGGACGTTTGCGCGGCACCCTGGCGGAAAAGCAGCCGCCGCATTTGCTTCTGGATGTAAATGGCGTCGGTTATGAGCTGGAAGTGCCGATGACCACCCTATATCGTCTGCCTGCGGTGGGGGAGACGCTGACGCTGCACACCCATCAGGTGGTGCGCGAAGACGCCCATCTGCTTTACGGATTTTTCGAGAAGCGCGAGCGCGAGCTGTTCCGCGAGCTGATCCGCCTCAATGGCGTCGGCCCCAAGCTGGCGCTGGCCTTGATGTCCGGGCTGGAGGTCGACGAGCTGGTGCGCTGCGTGCAAGCCCAGGACACGGCGGCGCTGACCAAGGTGCCCGGCGTCGGCAAGAAGACCGCAGAGCGGCTGCTGGTGGAACTCAAGGACAGGTTCAAGGCCTGGGAGACCATGCCGGCCATCGCCACCCTGGTGGTTGAACCTCGCCTGGGGGCGACAGTCTCAAGCGCGGAGAACGATGCGGTGAGCGCTCTGATTTCCCTCGGCTACAAGCCGCAGGAGGCCAGCCGGGCCGTGGCTGCCGTCAAGGAGGATGGCTTGAGTAGTGAAGATTTGATTCGTCGCGCGTTGCGCGGCATGGCGTAGTGGAAGTATTGCGATGATCGAAGCCGATCGCCTGATTACCGCCAGCCCGCGCGAGCGCGAAGAACAGCAGGATCGTGCCATCCGTCCGCTGAAGCTGGCCGACTACATTGGCCAGCCCGGCGTGCGCGAGCAGATGGAGCTGTTCATCCAGGCTGCTCGTGGCCGGGCGGAGTCGCTCGATCACACCCTGATCTTCGGTCCGCCCGGCCTGGGCAAGACCACCCTAGCCAATATCATCGCCCAGGAAATGGGCGTATCGATCAAGAGCACGTCCGGCCCTGTATTGGAGCGTCCGGGCGATCTGGCTGCCCTGTTGACCAACCTGGAAGCCGGGGACGTGCTGTTCGTCGACGAAATCCACCGCCTCTCGCCGATAGTCGAGGAGGTGCTGTATCCAGCCATGGAGGACTTCCAGCTCGACATCATGATCGGCGAAGGCCCGGCGGCGCGCTCGATCAAGCTCGATCTGCCGCCCTTCACCCTGGTGGGTGCCACCACCCGCGCCGGCATGCTGACCAACCCGCTGCGCGACCGCTTCGGCATCGTCCAGCGCCTGGAGTTCTACGGTATCGACGACCTGGCTACCATCGTCACGCGATCTGCCGGCATTCTCGGCCTGCCCATCGAAGACCAGGGCGCTTACGAGATCGCGCGTCGTGCACGCGGCACGCCGCGTATCGCCAACCGCCTGCTGCGCCGCGTGCGCGACTTCGCCGAAGTGCGCGGGCGTGGCCACATCACCCGTGAGATCGCCGACCAGGCGCTCAACCTGCTGGATGTCGATGAACGTGGCTTCGACCACTCCGACCGTCGTCTGCTGTTGGCCATGATCGAGAAGTTCGACGGTGGACCGGTGGGCGTCGACAGCCTGGCGGCCGCCATCAGCGAAGAGCGCCACACCATCGAGGATGTGCTCGAACCCTATCTGATCCAGCAGGGCTATATGATGCGTACGCCGCGCGGGCGGGTGGTGACCCGTCACGCCTATCTGCACTTTGGCCTCAACACCCCGAAACGTCTCGGCGAGCAGCCGAGCGGAGACTTGTTCGCAGTGAGCGACGAATGACGAAAAAATTGTTACCCAGCCGGATTGGCAAGCGACAGGGCGGGCACTAGAGTATGTGCGCGCAAAACGGAGTCCAGCCGTTCAGTCACCGCTGCCGGGTCTATTACGAAGACACCGATGCCGGTGGCATCGTCTACTACGTCAACTACCTCAAATTCATGGAGCGGGCTCGCACCGAGCGCCTGCGTCAGCTGGGTTTTGCCCAGTCGACGCTTGCCGGTGAGGGCCTGTTGTTCGTCGTGCATTCTGCCGAGGCGCGTTATCACGCGCCGGCGCGCCTGGATGACGAACTGGTGATCAGCGCCGATGTGATCGAATTGAACCGTGCCAGCCTGCGCTTTCGTCAACAGGTCAGGCGGGCCGCGGATGATGCGCTGCTCTGCGAAGGGCAGTTTCTGGTGGCCTGTGTGCGCGCCGACAACTTGAAACCCCGGGCTATACCCGAATCCCTGCGACACGCGTTCGCCGGGACGCAGGCGCCGGGTTTAATTGCAGCAGGAGAGTAAGCGTGGAAGCTAACGCCGTTGACCATATGTCGATGTGGAGTCTGATCAGTAACGCCAGTCTGTTGGTTCAGCTGGTGATGCTGACCCTGGTGGCCGCCTCGGTCATTTCCTGGGTGATGATCTTCCAGCGTAGTAATGCCATCCGCGCCGCCAAGCGTGCTCTGGACAACTTCGAGGATCGTTTCTGGTCCGGTATCGACCTGTCCAAGCTGTATCGCCAGGCCGGCAGCAACCCCGATCCGGATTCCGGTCTGGAGCAGATCTTCCGTGCCGGCTTCAAGGAATTTTCCCGTCTGCGTCAGCAGCAGGGCGTCGACCCGGACGCGGTGATGGACGGCGTGGCGCGTGCCATGCGCGTGGCCATTTCCCGCGAGGAAGAGAAGCTGGAAACCGCGCTGCCGTTTCTCGCCACCGTCGGTTCCACCAGCCCGTACATCGGCCTGTTCGGTACCGTGTGGGGCATCATGAACTCCTTCCGCGGCCTGGCCCAGGTGCAGCAGGCCACCCTGGCCACCGTCGCCCCGGGTATCGCCGAAGCGCTGATCGCCACCGCCATCGGTCTGTTCGCGGCGATTCCGGCGGTCATCGCCTACAACCGCTTCTCTGCCCGCGGCGAAATGCTGATCGGCCGCTACTACACCTTCGCCGACGAGTTCCAGGCCATCCTGCACCGCAAGGTGCACACCTCGGAAGACTAAGACGCGCGCACAGGATAGGTTCTAGCCATGGCGAGAATTCGCAACAGACGCAAACCGGTCGCCGAGATGAACGTGGTGCCCTACATCGACGTGATGCTGGTGCTGCTGGTCATCTTCATGGTCACCGCGCCCATGCTCAACCAGGGCGTCAAGGTCGACCTGCCCAAGGTCAGCAGCGAAGCGCTGCCGCAGGACAACGACGCCCAGGTGCTGACCATTTCCATCAAGGCCGACAAGACCTACTACTGGAACATGGGCAGCGAGGTCGACGTCGATACCGAGCAGGAGCGCGCCTCCACCCTCGAGCAGATGACTCAGGCGGTTTCGGCGATCATTGCCGAGAACCGTCGCCAGGGTAAGCAGGTGCAGGTGTTCGTGCGCGGTGATCGCACCGTCGACTACGGCACCGTGATGGCGGCCATGGGCGGCTTGCAACAGGCCGACGTGGGCAACGTCGGATTGATTACCGAGGCGCCCTGATGCAGCAGACCGAGCGTTCGCAGTCGGAAAGCTACTTCTGGCCCGTGGTCTGGGCCGTGGGTCTGCACGTCCTGATGTTCGCCATGCTGTTCGTCAGCTTCGCCTTCACGCCCGAACTGCCGCCAGCGCGTCCGGTGGTGCAGGCCACCCTGTACCAGTTGCAGTCGCAGAGCCAGGCCACCACCCAGACCACGCAGAAGGTGGCAGGCGAGGCGCAGAAGACCTCGGCGCCGCAGTTCGAGACCGAGAGGCTCGAGCAGAAGAAGGCCGAGGAGCAGAAGCAGGCCCAGGCCGAAGCGCAGAAGGTAGCCGCGGCCAAGAAAGCCGAGGAACAAAAGAAGGCGGAAGAGGCTCGAAAGGCCGAACAGGCCAAAGCCGAAGCAGCGAAGAAGGCCGAAGCCGAAAAGGCGGCCGAGCAGAAGCGTCAGGCCGATATCGCCAAGAAGCGCGCCGAGGAAGAAGCGAAGAAGAAAGCCGCTGAAGAGGCCAAGAAAAAGGCCGCTGCAGAAGAGGCGAAGAAGAAGGCGGCAGCTGCCGAGGCAGCGAAGAAGAAGGCCGCCGAGGATGCCAAGCGCAAGGCCGAAGAGGCCCGACGCAAGGCAGCCGAGGATCAGAAGGCGGCGGCGCTGGCCGAGTTGCTCTCGGACAACGTGCAGAACCAGCAGGCGCTGGCCGAAACCCATGGCGACAAGGTGGCGGGTAACCTTGATGATCTGATCATCAAGCTGATCACCGAGAACTGGCAGCGACCGATGTCGGCGCGCCGCGGCATGAGCGTCGAGCTGCTGATCCAGATGCTGCCCGATGGCACCGTGACCAATGCCAGCGTATCGCGCTCCAGTGGCGATGCGCCGTTCGACAGCTCGGCCGTGGCTGCGGTACGTAACGTCGGGCGTATTCCCGAGATGCAACAATTGGATCGCGCTACCTTCGACCGTATGTACAGGCAGCGTCGCGTCATTTTCAAACCGGAGGATTGAGCTCTGTGAATACCCTGATTCGTATCGCCCTGCTGGGGCTGGTCATGCTGGTCGGCAGCGTCCAGGCGGCCGACCCGCTGGTGATCTCTCACGGCGCCGACCGCGCCACTCCGATCGCCGTGGTGCCGTTCGGCTGGCAGGGCGGCTCGGTGCTGCCCGAGGACATGTCGCAGATCATCGGCAACGACCTGCGCAACTCCGGCTACTTCGAGCCCATCCCGCGGCAGAACATGATCAGCCTGCCGACCCAGGCCAGCGAAGTCATCTACCGCGACTGGAAGGCCCTCGGCGCGCAGTACGTGCTGGTCGGCAACATCGTCCCCAACGGCGGCCGCCTGCAGGTGCAGTACGCGCTGTTCAACGTCAACACCGAGCAGCAGGTCATGACCGGCAACGTCGGTGGCGGCACCGATCAGCTGCGCGACATGGCTCACCATATCGCCGACCAGTCGTTCGAGAAGCTCACCGGCGTCAAGGGTGCGTTCTCCACGCGCCTGCTCTACGTCACGGCCGAGCGCATGGGCGCCAACAATACCCGCTACACCCTGCAGCGCTCCGACTACGACGGCGCTCGCGCCGTGACCCTGCTGCAGTCGCGTGAGCCGATCCTGTCGCCGTCCTTCGCTCCCGATGGCCGCCGCATCGCCTACGTGTCGTTCGAGCAGCGTCGTCCGCGCATCTTCGTGCAGCACATCGATACCGGCCGCCGCGAGCAGATCACCAACTTCGAAGGCCTCAACGGCGCGCCGGCCTGGTCGCCGGACGGCAATCGCCTGGCTTTCGTGCTGTCGCGTGACGGCAACCCGGAAATCTACGTGATGGACATGGGCAGCCGGCAGATGCGCCGCATCACCAACCATTACGCCATTGATACCGAACCCTTCTGGGGCAAGGACGGTCAGACTCTGTACTTCACCTCGGATCGCGCGGGCCGTCCGCAGATCTACAAGACCAACATCAATAGCGGGGCAGTGGAGCGAGTGACCTTCGTCGGTAACTACAACGCCAACCCGAAATTGTCGGCTGATGAGAAGACCCTGGTGATGATCCATCGTCAGGACGGTTTCACCGTGTTCAAGGTGGCTGCGCAGGACCTGGAAACCAACCGTCTGCGCATACTTTCAGACACAAGTTTGGATGAGTCGCCCACTGTTGCGCCCAATGGCACCATGCTAATCTACGCCACCCGCCAGCAGGGCCGGGGAGTCTTGATGTTGGCGTCCACCAATGGACGCGTGAGGCTCCCTCTTCCTACCGCTCAAGGCGAAGTTCGAGAGCCTTCTTGGTCCCCTTACCTGAACTGATGCGGTGCTACACCTTTATTGCTTAACACAACTGGGGTTCATTAGGAGTTACATGATGGAAATGCTGAAATTCGGTAAGTTCGCTGCACTGTCCCTGGCTCTCGCCGTTGCCGTAGGTTGCTCCTCCAAAGGCGGCGACGCTGCTGGCGAAGGCGCTGTCGACCCGAACGCTGGCTACGGTGCCAACACTGGCGCTGTTGATGGCAGCCTGAGCGAAGAAGCTGCTCTGCGCGCTATCACCACCTTCTACTTCGAGTACGACAGCTCCGACCTGAAGGCCGAAGCCATGCGCGCTCTGGACGTACACGCCAAGGACCTTAAAGGCAACGGCGCTCGCGTCGTTCTGGAAGGCCACGCTGACGAGCGCGGTACCCGTGAGTACAACATGGCTCTGGGCGAGCGTCGTGCCAAGGCCGTTCAGCGCTACCTGGTTCTGCAGGGCGTTTCCCCGGCTCAGCTGGAACTGGTTTCCTACGGCGAAGAGCGTCCGGTTGCCACTGGCAACGACGAGCAGTCCTGGGCCCAGAACCGTCGCGTAGAGCTGCGTAAGTAAGCTGCCATGCGTGATTGCCGTCGTATCCTGACCCTTCTGACACTCGCCCTGCCGCTTGCGGCGATGGCGGAAGTTCCCGTACTGGAAAGCAGCTCCATGCAACAAGGCAGCAGCTATCCTCCGGCGGGTTATGGTACGGCCGGCGCCTACGCCGGAGCGGGTGCGCAAGCGCCCGCTTCAGCGCAGGGCATGCTGTTCAATCAGCTCGAGCAGATGCAGCAGGAAATCGCCCAGCTGCGCGGCATGCTTGAAGAACAGCAGAATGAAATCCAGCGCCTCAAGCAGGAAGGCCTGGAGCGTTACCAGGATCTGGATCAACGTATTTCCTCCGGCGCCGCTGCCGGTGGAGCTCCCGCACAGAATTCCGCCAACGGCGCGATCAACGCCAATGGCACCCCGACGCCACCTGCCGCTCAGCAGCAGGCCAGCGCCGAGCCGGGCGATCCGGCCAAGGAAAAACTCTATTACGACGCAGCCTTCGACCTGATCAAGGCCAAGGATTTCGACAAGGCGTCGCAGGCATTCACCGCCTTTCTCAACCGTTATCCCAACAGTCAGTACGCCGGCAACGCGCAGTACTGGTTGGGCGAAGTGAACCTGGCCAAGGGCGATCTGCAAGCCGCCGGTCAGGCCTTTGCCAAGGTCAGCCAGGCCTACCCGAGCCACGCCAAGGTGCCGGATTCGCTGTTCAAGCTGGCCGACGTCGAGCGTCGCCTGGGCAACAACGACAAGGCGCGCGGCATTCTGCAGCAGGTGATCGCCCAGTATCCGGGCAGTTCGGCCGCGCAGCTGGCCCAGCGCGACCTGCAGCGTCTGTAAGCCGAGAATCGATGAACAAACCCGCGCTCGTCGCGGGTTTTTCTTATCCAGTCTCGCGTGATCCATTAGAATGCGCGCTCGCATGGCCCACGGGGTTTCAGCTCGGCTGATTTCCCTGTCGCCATGCCTCGTCGAACGTCGGCCGCGGCCGACGTTCCTGTCTTTCCACGCAACGGAGGCGGATGACCTGTTTCGTCATCACGCCCGTGGCTACCATGCAAGAAACCCTGCGCATCACCGAGATTTTCTACTCGTTGCAGGGGGAGACGCGTACCGCCGGCTTGCCGACGGTATTCGTGCGCCTGACCGGCTGCCCCCTGCGCTGTCAGTACTGTGACACCGCCTACGCCTTCAGCGGCGGCGAGATCGTCACCCTGGACAGCATCCTCGATCAGGTGGCCGCCTATCGGCCGCGTTACGTCTGCGTCACTGGCGGCGAGCCGCTGGCCCAGCCCAACTGCATCCCCTTGCTCACGCGTCTGTGCGACGCCGGTTACGAGGTGTCGCTGGAGACCAGCGGCGCGCTCGACGTCTCGGCCGTCGACCCGCGGGTCAGCAAGGTGCTGGATCTGAAGACGCCCGGTTCGGCTGAAGTGCAGCGCAACCGTTACGAGAACATCGAGTGGCTGACCGCCAATGACCAGGTCAAGTTCGTCATCTGTTCGCGCGAGGACTACGATTGGGCAGTGTCCAAGCTGATCCAGTACGACCTGGCGGCCCGAGCCGGCGAGGTGCTGTTCTCGCCCAGCCACAAGCAGGTGGAAGCACGGGCGCTGGCCGACTGGATAGTGGCGGACAACCTGCCGGTGCGCCTGCAACTGCAACTGCACAAGATTCTCTGGAACGACGAGCCGGGACACTGATCATGAGCGACAAGAAAGCGGTCATCCTCCTTTCCGGCGGCCTGGATTCGGCCACCGTGGTGGCCATGGCCAGGGCCGAGGACTACGCCTGCTACAGCATGAGCTTCGATTACGGGCAGCGTCATCGCGCCGAGCTGCAGGCGGCCGAACGCGTTGCCCGGCAACTGGGCGTGGTCGAGCACAAGGTGATCGGCCTGAATCTCAACGGCATCGGTGGCTCGGCGCTGACAGACAGCAGCATCGCGGTTCCGGAAACCCCGGGCGAAGGCATCCCGGTGACCTACGTGCCGGCACGCAACACGGTGTTCCTGTCCCTGGCGCTGGGCTGGGCCGAAGTGCTGGGGGCGCGCGATATCTTCATTGGCGTCAATGCGGTGGACTACTCGGGCTATCCCGATTGCCGCCCGGAGTTCGTCGCGGCTTTCGAGCGCATGGCCAACCTGGCGACCAAGGCTGGTGTGGAGGGGCAGGGCTTTGCCATCCGTGCGCCGCTGCAGCAGATGAGCAAGGGCGAGATCATCCAGGCCGGTATGCGCCTGGGCGTGGACTATGCGCTGACCGTCTCCTGCTACCAGGCCGACGATGACGGCCGCGCCTGTGGCAAGTGCGACAGCTGCCGCCTGCGCGCCGCCGGTTTTGCCGCAGCCGGCGTACCCGATGCAACTCGCTACTTCTGAAAAAGTTTTCGCGAAGTGTTGATTTCCTGAATTAAATCAGTATCATGCGCCTCGCGTTGGGTCGTTAGCTCAGTTGGTAGAGCAGTTGGCTTTTAACCAATTGGTCGTAGGTTCGAATCCTACACGACCCACCAGATCGCAAAAGCCAGTCGTCAGACTGGCTTTTTTTTGCTCTCGGAAAAGCCCTCTGGCCATGTTGCCCCGCCTGTGGCGATGGGCAGGCAGGGGGTATACTCGCAGCTTGCTCAAGAGCGCCGCAGGTTCGATGATATGACGCAGATTTCCGAACGCCTTCTGGTTCAAGCCCACCTCGATGCCAAGCAGCCCAAGCCGCTGACCGCCGAGGAAGAGGCTTTCTATCGCCGCGAAATCGCCGCCGAGCTGAAGAAGCAGAACGCGGTGCTGGTGGCGCACTATTACTGCGATCCGGTCATCCAGGCGCTGGCCGAGGAAACCGGTGGCTGCGTTTCCGACTCCCTGGAAATGGCCCGCTTCGGCAACCAGCACCCGGCGCAGACCGTGGTGGTGGCCGGGGTCAAGTTCATGGGCGAGACGGCGAAGATCCTCAACCCGGAAAAGCGCGTGCTGATGCCGACGCTGGAGGCGACCTGTTCGCTGGATCTGGGCTGCCCGGTGGAAGAATTTTCGGCCTTCTGCGATCAGCATCCCGAGCGCACCGTGGTGGTGTATGCCAACACCTCGGCGGCGGTGAAGGCGCGTGCCGACTGGGTGGTGACCTCCAGCTGCGCGCTGGAGATCGTCGAGAGCCTGATGGACAACGGCGAGACCATCATCTGGGCGCCGGACAGGCATCTGGGCAACTACATCCAGCGCGAGACCGGTGCCGACATGCTGCTGTGGGACGGCGCCTGCATCGTCCACGAGGAATTCAAGTCCAAGCAGCTGCTGGACATGAAGGCGCTGTACCCCGACGCCGCCATTCTGGTGCACCCGGAATCGCCGCAGAACGTGGTCGAGCTGGCCGACGCCGTGGGCTCCACCAGCCAGCTGATCAAGGCGGCGCAGACCCTGCCGAATTCCACCTTCATCGTCGCCACCGACCGCGGCATCTTCTACAAGATGCAGCAGCTGTGCCCGGACAAGACCTTCATCGAGGCGCCGACGGCCGGCAACGGCGCGGCATGCCGCAGCTGTGCGCACTGCCCGTGGATGGCGATGAACACCCTGGAGCGTGTGCTGATCGGCCTGCGTCAGGGCTCCGGTGAGATTCATGTCGACCCGGCGCTGATTCCCAAGGCGATCAAGCCGCTCAAGCGCATGCTCGATTTCACCCAGGCAGCGCGGATGAAGGTTGCCGGCAACGCCTGATAGGCATGCAGTAAAAAGAAGCCCAGCCAATGCTGGGCTTCTTGCTTTGCGTAGCCCGGATGCAATCCGGGAATGGCGAGAGGACAATGCCCCCGGATTTCATCCGGGCTGCGGCAATTCGTCAGCTCAGGTTGCCCAGTTTTCCGGTGCGTTGACGGCATTGAGCAGGGCGCGCAGCCGTCCGTAGTCGCGGCCGTTGAAGGCGAAGGCCAGGCGGGTCAGGTGCCGCAGCTCGGGCTCGTCGCGTTCCTGCTCGCAAGAGGACTGCTGGGTGAAGCCGCCTTCCTTGCACAAGCCGGCGAACTCGCGGGTCAGTTGCGCCAGTGCCACCTCGCTGAGCGGATGATTCAGGCGTATGACGAAGCGATCCTTCAGCCAGCGGCTGGAGTGGAAGTTGCCGTAGAAGCGGGCGATCTCTTCCACCGCTTCTTCGGCGCTGTAGACCAGGTGCAGCAGGTTGAGGTCGGTCGGCAGGATATAACCGTTGTCGCCCAGTTGGCGGCGAATGAAGCCCAGGGCGTCTTCCCAGTAGCTGCCGCCCGGCTGGTCGAGCAGCACCACCGGCACCAGCGGGCTCTTGCCGGTCTGGATCAGGGTCAGCACTTCCAGGGCTTCGTCCAGCGTGCCGAAACCGCCCGGGCAGAGCACCAGGGCGTCCGCTTCCTTGACGAAGAACAGCTTGCGCAAAAAGAAGAAGTGGAACGACAGCAGGTTGTGGCTGCCGCGCACGGTGGAATTGGCGGCCTGCTCGAAGGGCAGGGTGATGTTGAACCCCAGGCTGTTCTCCAGGCCCGCACCTTCGTGAGCGGCGGCCATGATGCCGCCGCCGGCGCCGGTGATCACCATCAGGTCATGATGCGCCAGCAGGGCGCCCAGCTCACGGGCCTGCCGATACAGGGGATGATCGGCCGGGGTGCGTGCCGAGCCGAACACCGTGACCTTGCGTCGACGCTTGAGCTGTTCCAGCACACCGAACGCGTGTTCCATCTCGCGCAGGGTCTGCAGCATGATCTTGGCGTCCCAGCGGTTGCGATCCGCCTGGGCCATGTGAATCACGGTGGTGAGCATCTCCCGATACAGGGGCAGGTTCGGGCTGTTGCCGGGGGCCGCCAGTGCTAACAGCTCGTCCACTTTGCTCGGCAGATCGACCTCGCTGGTCTGCACGTGGCGTGACAGGTAATCGTCCGGTTCGTAAGCCATGGAAACTCTCCTTTTCTGGGCCTGGCGAGAGTGGATTGCGCTCGCGCCTGTGCCGGTTCCTTGATTATGGAGTTTCGCGAAGGTTGCCACAGCCAGGTTGCAGCCTGGCTGCAAGCTTTTCGTAAGCGCGGGTTACAGGGCGATCTGCTCCCCCGGCTCGGGGATATTGGCGATCCAGTTCAAGCGTTCGCGCAGTGCCTGCTGCAGGGCCTGCATCTTTTCCAGCTCGCCGTGGACCAGATACAGCTCGGGGTGATGCTCGAACTGGCCGGCCCAGTGCAGCAGCTGCGACTGTCCGGCGTGTGCGGAGAAGCCGCCCAGGGTATGCACCTTGGCTTTCACGGCGATGCGCTGGTGCAGCACCTTGACCGTTTCGGCGCCGTCGACGATCAGGCGGCCCAGCGTGCCCTTGGCCTGGAAGCCGGGGAACACCAGGTGGCAGTTCTCGCGCCAGAGGTTGTGCTTGAAGTGATGGACGATACGCCCGCCATTGCACATGCCGGCCCCGGCGATGATGATCGCCCCGCTCTTGATCCGGTTGATGGCCATCGACTCTTCGGCCGTCGCGGTGCAGCGCAGGATCGGCAGCCAGTCCTCGACCCGCTTGACCCCCTTGGCGGCCAGGGCGGCGCGGTCTTCGGCGGCGAACTGATCGTGAAAGCGGCTGTAGATGGCGTTGGCGCGGATCGCCATGGGGCTGTCGAGGAACACCGCCTGCTGGGGCAGACGGCCCTCCTGGTAGAAGCGGCCGAGGTAGTAGATCAGATCCTGGGTACGACCCACGGCGAAGGAGGGAATCAGTACATTGCCGCCATCACGATGGGCCTGCTGCAGGATGTCGGCGAGCTCTTCCAGAGTGGCTTCGCTGTCGCGGTGGTCGCGGTCGCCGTAGGTGGACTCCATCAGCAGCACGTCCGCCTTGTTCAACTGCGCCGGGGCCTGCATCAGCGGCGAGCAGGTGTTGCCCAGGTCGCCCGAGAACACCAGATGACGGTGCAGGTGATGGTCCTCCACCTGCATCTCGACGATGGCCGAGCCGAGAATATGACCGGCGTTGTGGAAGGTCACCTGCACGCCCTTGGCCACCTCGACCGCTACGCCGTAGGCATGGGGGCGGCGCTGGCTGAGGGCCTGTTCGGCGTTGGCGATCGTATACAGCGGCTTGATCGCCGGCTTGCCCTGGCGTGCGCGCCAGCGATTTTCCCATTCGGCGTCCTTTTCCTGCAGGAAGGCCGAGTCCAGCAGCATCAGTTCGAGCAGCTCGCAGCTGGCCTCGGTGGCGTGGATAGGGCCGCGATAGCCTTCGGCGACCAGGCGCGGCAGCAGCCCGCTGTGATCGAGATGGGCGTGGGAGATCACCACCGCATCCAGGCTGCGCGGATCGAAGGGGAAGGCGCTGCGGTTCTGATCCTCCTCTTCGCGGCGTCCCTGGTGCATGCCGCATTCGAGCAGGACCCTGGCGCCGTCGCGGCTTTCCACCAGGTAGCAGGAGCCGGTGACCTGTTGAATCGCACCGAGAAAAGTGAGCAGGGCCATGGTTCTATCCTTGTTGTGATGATGAGGCGAGTCTGCCGGTTCGCATCGCAGCGCTTGTTGATGCAGGTCAGCCGGGGCCTTTTTCCCGCTGCCTAGACTGCAGGCAAACATTCAGGAGAGCAGCCATGACCCAGCTATTGCCCGACGCCGCCGCCTTGCACCAGCACGCTCAGCAATATCCCGACTTCGCCCGCTGGCAAGCCGGCCACGGACCTATCCAGCATAGCCCGCAGACCTGCGCCGCAGTCTTTCGGCTCGCTCATCAACTGGTGCAGAGCGGCCTGCAGCCCGACCTGCCAAGCGTCTATCGCCTGCTGTGCGCCCTCGATTCACTGACGGCCGCCGGCCTCTGGCTGGTGGTGCACATGACCTACGCGCAGCGCGTGAGGCTCGATGGCCAGCCGCTGCAGGCCGCCGACTTCAAGGACGTGCCCGAGGGGCATACCGGCGGCGCGCTGAACATGGTGCCGGCCTACGCCGGTTACCTGGCCCTCAATGCCCTGACCGCCGAGACGCGCGGCTGGTTGATGGGGCAGGGCCATTGCGTGGCGGCGATCGAAGCGCTGAACCTGCTGACCGGCAACCAGCATCCCGAGCAGGCCGCCCGTTACGCTCGCGACGAGGCGGGCATGAGCCGCCTGGCGGCGGATTTCTACAGCTACGCTCAGGCCGCTGACGGCAGCCCAGGCGTGCCGCTGGGCAGTCACGTCAACCCGCACACCGCCGGCGGCATCGCCGAGGGCGGTTACCTGGGTTTTGCCGAACTGCAGTACGCGCATCTGCCATTGCCGGGGGAGAAGCTGGTGGCCTTTCTCTCCGACGGCGCTGCCGAGGAGCAGCGCGGCAGCGACTGGATGCCGCGCTGGTGGCGCGCCGAGGATTGTGGCGTGGCGCTGCCGGTGATGATCGCCAATGGCCGGCGTATCGAGCAGCGCACCGAGCTGGGCACGCATGAGGGCCTCGAAGGCTTTCGTCAGCACCTGCGGCTGTGCGGCTTCGATCCGCTGAGTTTCGACGGGCGCGACCCGGCGGCCTTCGTCTGCGCCCTGTGGGAGATGGAGCAACGCCTGGCGCACCGTGTCGGCGAACTGAACGACGACGTGCTCGCCTATCCCTTGCCGATGCCCTACGGCATCGCCGAAACCACCAAGGGCTATGGCTTTTTCGGCGCCGGCAGCAACGCCGCGCACAACCTGCCGCTGCCGGCCAGCCCGGCGCGCGACGAGCAGGCGCGCGAGCTGTTCAACCAGCATGCGGCGGCCTTGTGGGTGGAACCGCAGAAGTTGTCCGATGCCTGCGATCTGTTCGCCAGCCGCAAGGGGCGCGCGCTGGAGCGGGACAACCCGCTGGCCTTGCGTCAGCCGCCGCAGCCCGTGCAGCCGCCGCTGCATTTTCACGATCATGCCTGCTCGCCGATGAGCGCCCTGGATCGCTATTTCGTCGACCTGGTGCGCGCCAACCCGCAACTGCGGCCGCGGGTGGGCAACCCGGACGAACTGGCCAGCAACCGCCTGGGTGGCGTACTGGCGGCGCTCAGGCATCGCGTCAGCCAGCCGGAGAGCGAGCTGGAGTCGGTGCACGGCGCGGTGATCACTGCGCTCAACGAGGAGGCCGTGGTATCCGCCTGCCTGGCCAACCAGGGCGGGCTCAATCTGGTGGCTAGCTACGAAGCCTTCTGCGTGAAGATGCTCGGCGCCGTTCGTCAGAGTCTGATCTTCGCCCGCCAGCAGAAGGAGGCAGGGCGTCCGGCCGGCTGGCTGGGCTGGCCGCTGGTGGCCACCTCGCACACCTGGGAGAACGGCAAGAACCAGCAATCGCACCAGGACACCACCTTCTGCGAGGCGCTGCTGGGCGAGATGCACGACGTCATGCGCGTGTTGCTGCCCGCCGATCACAACTCGCTGCTGGCCCTGCTGCCGGAGATCTACCAGACGCGTGGTCGACTGGCCTGCCTGGTGGCGGCCAAGCGTGAACGACCCTGTTTCTTCACGGTCGAACAGGCACAGCAGCTGGCGCGCGACGGTGCCCTGCAGGTCGCTGAGGGTGGCGACGGCGAGCCTGTGCTGCTGATCGCCAGTGGCAGCTATCAGCTGAGCGAGATGCGCCGCGCCGCCGTTCGTCTGAGCGAGAAGGGCGTGGCCTGGCGTCTGATTTACTTGCAGGAACCGGGGCGTTTTCGGGCGCCGCGCGATGCCTGGGAGGCCGCCAGCGTGGCCAGCGCCGAGCAGCGTGAAGCGCTGTTTCCGGCGGCGTGCCGCCGTCGCGTGCTGCTGACGCACATGCGCCCGGAGGTGGCCGCGGGCCATCTTTGGCCGCTGCTGGGCGACGCCGCCAGCTGTCGGGCGTTGGGCTACCGCAACCGCGGCGGCACCTTCGACGAGGCCGGCATGCTGTTCGCCAATGGCTGCAGTTGGGCGCATGTGCTGCAAAGCGTGGCCGAAGTGCTGGGCGTATCGCCCGATGGCTGGTTGAGCGCTGAGGAACGCGCGGCTCTGGCAGGCAGGGGGGACTCTCGCTGTCTGCGTTGAGCCCACGAAGTGGAGCAACGGGAAGGGAGGGGCAGGTATGCCCAGGTTGACGCTGGAGATAAACACGGAGCTGTACCGCATGCTGCAACAGGCTGCGCGTACCAATCACATGAGCATCGAGGACGAGTGCCTGCGCCGCCTGGAGGGCGGCGCGCGGCGCTCACGCTACATGGAGGCACTGCTCGCCGAGCTGCGCGCCGATGAGGCGCAGCGGCGAGCGGGAAGAGGCTGAGTTTTCGACTGCTTCAGAGACCGCAGTCGCTCTTGTCGAACACTTCCACGGTGACCGGGCGGTTGCTGCGGTACTCGCTGAACTGATAACGCAGCTGGGCGCCCTGCGCCAGCAGGCTGCGATAACCCGGGTTGCGGCAGACGCTGGCCGCCAGCTGGCTACGCACCGTATCGGGGTTGCCACGCATCTGCGCGGCATGTGCTTCGCGCACGCTGAGATGGTTGATCAGCGTGTGGCCTTCCACGGTATAGCCCTGATCGAGAATGTCCTCGTTGATCGCCCGCGGCGTGCCTTCGCTGCTTTGCCGGGCGACCTGCTCCAGCGTCCGGGTCAATTCCATCTCCTTCAACGAGGCCGCCTGGGCAGTGGCAAGCATCAGGCCGAGGGCGAGTGCGGGAAGGGTGTAACGCAGCATCTGACTGACTCCTAAAGCGTGGACATCGTTGGACACGGGCCCGATGGGATTGTTCGTTGCCCGGCAAGGCGTTACCTATGGGTACATGCTGGCACCTGGCCGGCGCCGCTCACCACGACCAAAGGCCGGGGATCGTCTCGGCAACCTGCACGTCACAAGACTGACCGCCTGGTGACGTGCCTGCCTCACTGCCAACGTTGCGCATCGTGCAGGCCACGCCAATACCACGCGGCGACTCGTATACCGCCTCGCTGCAGCGCCCGGCCGTTGCAGCTGTCTAGAGCCTGCCCCTGGCGATGACTGCAGCGTGCGGTGTTCAAGGTAGCGTGCAGGAGAATAACAATGACAATGCTCTCTCGGCGCTGGCCATCGCCCCTGATGGTTGGCAGTTTACTGGTTTTGCCTGTGGTTCAGGTGCAGGCATCCGGTTATCACTTCGGTTCGCAGTCGGTCGCGGCGCAGGGTTCGGCGCATGCCAACGGCGCCGAGGCAGCCGATGCCTCGACCATCTTCTACAACCCCGCCGGGCTGGCCCGGCTCAAGGGCACCCAGCTCACCTCCGGGTTGACCATTCTGCTGCCGGACGGCAAGTACGAGGACAAGGGCAGCCGCGACGTGTTCGGCAACCCGGTATCGGGCGATGCCGGCGAGTTTCTCCCCGATGCGGCGGCAGCGCCGAATTTCTACTTCTCCCACGAGATCAACGAGCGGGTGACGGTCGGCCTCGGCATCTTCACCCCCTTCGGCGCCAAGCTCGACTACAAGGAAGACTGGGCGGGGCGCTACGGCATTCAGTCGGCCAGCCTGGAGACGGTGACCTTCAACCCGAGCATCGCCTTTCGTTTCAACGACCATCACAGCATCGGCTTCGGTGTTTCGGCGCAGTACATCAAGTCGGTGCAGCGCGGGGCGGCGGACGTCAAAGGTGCTTCGCGACAGTTGGCCGGGCAGTTCGTCGATGCGAACTATGACAGCACCCGTAACGCGGCCGACCCCATTCTCGGGCCTATCGTCGGGATCATCGCCGGGGTTCCGGTGCCGGAAGAAATCACCTCCTGTCGCGGCGTCGCGGACAGAGACGGCTTCGTCGATTGCGTCGCCAGCAACTTCGCCGACAACGTTCAGGGCGACGGTTACTTCCGGGTAAAGGGCGATGACTGGGGCTTCGGCTGGAATATCGGCTACATGTGGGAGCCGACCGAATCGACACGCTTTGGCGTGGCCTATCGCTCCAACATTCGCCATACCCTGGAAGGGGAGACCAAATGGAGTTTCGCCGGTGTGCAAGGCAGCGTTCCTTCGCCGGATACCTCGCTCGAGGGCGGTTTCACCATTCCCATCCTGGACATCTATGTGCCGCCGACCGATGCCCTGCGGGAGCTGTTCGATGAGGGCAACTGGGTCAATCCCGGTGATTTCGCTGCCACCCGGCTGCACCCCAATTCCAAGGCCAAGACCGCCATCGACACGCCGGAGATGCTCTCCTTCAATGCCTTCCACCAGCTCAACGACAAGGTGGCGCTGATGGCGGACCTGACCTTCACCCGCCATTCGCGGCTCGATGAAGTGCGTATCGGCATCGACCAGGTCGCCGGCTATCCCTACTTCAATGGCGTCACCGAGGGCGACCTGAGCGTCAAGCAGGACTGGAAGGACACCTACAAGATCTCCCTGGGCATGAACTACCAGTACAGCGACGACCTCTTGTTGCGCACCGGGGTGGCGTACGACAAGTCGCCCGTCAATTCGACCCAGTTGCGTCATCCGGCGTTTCCCGACGCCGATCGCTACTGGCTGTCGTTCGGTGCCAACTACAAGGTGACCCGCGACACCTCGCTGGACTTCGCCTACAGCTACGTGCAGTTCTCCAGCGGCAAGATGGACTACCAGGACGGCTGCTCGCCGGCCGGTTGGGTGCCGGGCAGCGGTGGGCTGTACCAGGACAGCGGCGTGCGCTGCACCGGCAACGGCGGCAATTTCACCGGCGAGTACGAGACGCGCATCCATTTCATCGGCCTGGCCTTGAACCACACCTTCTGATCCATCTGACCGGCGAACGGGGTGGTAGAATTCCGCCCCCTTTGCTGTTCGCCTTGCCCATGAATCGTCCGTTTGCACCCGACTCCCTGCATGCCGTTGCCCGTCTGCGCGCCGAGCGCCTGGCGCGCAGCGTCAAACCCTTCGTCGCCCGCGGCTCGCGCGCCGAGCGCTGCCCGGCCTGCCGCGTGCAGCCGGACTATTGCCTGTGTGCCTGGCGCCCGCGCGTGGAGGCGAATGCCGGCATGTGTCTGGTGATGCACGACATCGAGGCGTTGAAACCCAGCAATACCGGCTGGCTGATCGCCGATGTGGTACCCGACACTCACGCCTTCGGCTGGTCGCGCACCGCGGTCGAACCGGCGCTGCTGGAGCTGCTGGCCGAGCCGCAACGGCAGCCCTATCTGGTGTTTCCCGGCGAATACGCAGAGCCGGGGCGGGTGGTGGAGGAGGTGCGCCTGACGCCGGGCAAGCGGCCCTTGTTCGTACTGCTCGACGCCACCTGGACCGAAGCGCGCAAGATGTTTCGCAAGAGCCCCTATCTGGACGCGTTGCCGGTGCTCAGCCTGACGCCTGCGCAACTGTCACGCTATCGTCTGCGCCGCTCCACCCGCGGCGAGCACCTGTGTACCGCCGAAGTGGCTGCCATGTGCCTGGAACTGGCTGGCGACCTGCGCGCCGGCGAGGCGCTGGACGATTATCTCGACGCTTTCAGCCAGCACTACCTGGCTGCCAAGCGGCGTCTGCCGCTGGATCTCAACGACGCCCTGCATCAGCGCTTGCAATCGTACCGCTGAGCTCGCTTGGCAAGGGCTTGGGCCATAGCTGGGCCAGCAGCATGCCGGCGAACATCAGCGCGCAGCCCAGATAGCCGCGCAGGGCCAGCACTTCGCCGAGCAGCAGGGCGCCGGCGATGGCGGCGAACACCGCCTCCAGCGAAAGAATGATCGCCGCGTGCGAGGCGATGGCGTGCTGCTGCGCCACCACCTGCAGGGTGAAACCGATGGCCACGCCGAACAGGCCGCCATAGAGAATGGCTGGCCCCGCGGCGATGATGCCGTCGAGCGTGGCCGTCTCGAACACCAGCGCCAGCAGCAGGCTGATCACCGCACAGGTGATGAACTGGATCAGCGCCAGGCGCAGCGGGTCGTGGCGGCTGGCGAAGAACCCCACCAGCAGCACGTGTACGCCCCAGACGAAGGCGCCGGCCAGTTGCAGCCAGTCCCCCGAGGCCACGGTGAAGCCTTCGCCGACGCTGAGCAGGAACATCCCCAGCACCGCGAGGCAGGCACCCAGCCAGATGCCGGCACTGCTGCGCTGGCCGATCAGCAGGCCGAGGATCGGCACCACGATGACGTACAGGCCGGTGATGAAGCCGGAATTGGTCACGGTGGTGAACAGCAGGCCCACCTGCTGCAGGTTGATCCCCAGCGACAGCGCCAGGCCCATCACCACGCCGCCCAGCAGCAGGCCGCGGTTCAGGGGCGCCGCCGGGCGCTGGCTGCGTCGTTGCAGCAGGGCCAGCAGTGGCAGCAGTATCAGGCAGGCCAGGGTGAAACGCAGACCGGTATAGAGAAAGGGGCCGATGCTGTCCATGCCCAGACGCTGGGCGACAAAGGCGCTGCCCCAGATCATCGCGGTAATCAGCATCAACAGGTCGGCGCGCAGGGCTTGGCTTCGCATGGAACGAACTCGGCTGGAAAAGCAGCGCATGCTGCCGCAAAGCACGAAGCTTGACCACCCCGTCACAGCTCGGCATGCTGGGCGCCGCCGTCGGTCCGAGTGGGGAGCCTGAATAGCTTGAATGCGCAGGCTTGAGCGGGTCGGCAGGCCAAAGCACTGCCATACTCAGTGCCACTCATAACAAGAACAGGATCTGCCGATGGCCGCTTACGAAATCCTGATTGCCGACGATCACCCGCTGTTTCGCAGCGCACTGCAACAAGCATTGACCCTGGGGCTGGGGCCCGAAGTAAGGCTGGTGGAAGCCGCCAGCATCGCCGAGCTGGAGGCCTGTCTGGCTGCCAAGAATGACTGGGATCTGGTTCTGCTCGATCTCAACATGCCCGGCGCTTACGGCTTTTCCGGTCTGGTGCTGCTGCGCGGGCAGTATCCACAGATTCCCGTGGTGATGATCTCCGCCCAGGAGGAAGCCTCGGTGGTCAACCGTTCGCGCGAGTTTGGCGCCAGCGGCTTTATCCCCAAGTCCAGCCCCCTGGAAACCATTCAGCTGGCCGTGCGTCAGGTGCTCGACGGCGATACCTGGTGGCCGCCCATGGCGGAGGAGAGTGCACCGGTTTCCGAAGAGGCCAAGGCCGCCGGCGCCGGGCTGGCCAGCCTTACCCCGCAGCAGTTCCGCGTGCTGACCATGGTCTGCGAAGGCCTGCTGAACAAGCAGATCGCCTATGAGCTGAGCGTGTCCGAGGCTACCGTCAAGGCTCACGTCACCGCCATCTTCCGCAAGCTCGGGGTGCGTACCCGCACCCAGGCGGCGTTGCTGCTGCAGCAGATGGAATCGATTCCGGGTTGATCGACCCGGCGGCGGACAGGTCTGCGGCCTGTTCGCCTAGGCAATCGACGGCAGAACGATCTGATCGCTGCGCCCCACGCCTGCGGTGAGTTCGCGGCATTGTTCGAGAAACTCGCGCATGGCGGCGGTCTGGTACTTCTGTTTGTGCCAGATGAAGTAGAATTGTCGGCGCAGGTCCAGCTGCGGCGTCTCCACCGGCACCAGGCTGCCGCGGCGAAAGGCATCGCGCAGGGCCAGACGCGAGATGCAGCCGATGCCCAGGCCCGACTCCACGGCGCGCTTGATCGCTTCGGTGTGTTCCAGTTCGAGACGGATATTGAGGCTGCGCGGATGATGGCGCATGGCCTGATCGAAGGTCAGGCGCGTGCCCGAACCCTGCTCGCGCAGGATCCAGGCCTCATGCGTGAGCTCCTCCAGCGTCGCCGTGCCGCGTGCGGCCAGCGCATGCTGTGGTGCGCAGAACACCACCAGTTCATCTTCCACCCAGGGCTGCACTTCGATGTCCGGGTGCTGGCAGTCGCCTTCGATCAGGCCCAGGTCCAGCTCGTAATGCGCGATCTGCTGCACCACATGGGCGGTGTTGTGCACCTGCAGCTTCACCCGACATTCCGGATGGCGCTGCATGAAACTGCCGATCAGCAGGGTGGCCAGGTAGTTGCCCACGGTGAGGGTTGCGCCGACGTTGAGCGAGCCGAAGCCGCTCTTGCCACCCAGCAGGCGCTCGATCTCGCGCGCTTGGTCGAGCAGCGCCACCGCCTGTGGCAGCAACTGGCGGCCCAGTGCATTGAGCGACAGGCGTTTGCCGGCGCGGTCGAACAGCTGGCAGTCCGACTGGCGCTCCAGTTCGGTCAGCGAGGTGCTGGTGGCCGACTGCGACAGGGCGAGCGATTGCGCCGCGCGTGAGACGCTTTCCTGCTGCGCCACGGCAACGAAGACCTGGAGTTGTCTGAGAGTAAATCGCATATCGATATAACCGATAACCTATATCTTGATAATCCGCTTAACAGATATTGTTGCCGCGAATAAAATGCCGCGCAATCGCGTCTTCAGGCGCCCGATTCTCGAGGAAGTCATCATGAGCAATATGAACGTCGAGCGCGTGCTCAGCGTCCACCACTGGAACGATACGCTGTTCAGCTTCAAGTGCACCCGTGATCCGGGTCTGCGCTTCGAGAATGGCCAGTTCGTGATGATCGGCCTGCAGCAGGACAACGGCCGCCCGCTGATGCGCGCCTACTCCATCGCCAGCCCGAACTGGGAAGAGCATCTGGAGTTCTTCAGCATCAAGGTGCCGGACGGCCCGCTGACCTCGCAGCTGCAGCACCTCAAGGAAGGCGACGAGATCATCATCAGCAAGAAGCCCACCGGCACCTTGGTGCTCGATGACCTCAACCCGGGCAAGCATCTGTATCTGCTGTCCACCGGCACCGGTCTGGCGCCGTTCATGAGCGTGATCCAGGACCCGGAAACCTACGAGCGCTTCGAGAAGGTGATTCTGGTGCACGGCGTGCGCTACGTGAACGAGGTGGCCTACCGCGAGTTCATCACCGAGCACCTGCCGCGCAACGAATTCTTCGGCGATGCGCTGAAGGAGAAGCTGATCTACTACCCGACCGTGACCCGCGAGCCGTTCGAGAATCAGGGCCGTCTGACCGACCTGATGCGCAGCGGCAAGCTGTTCGCCGACATCGGCCTTCCGCCGATCAACCCGCAGGACGACCGCGCCATGATCTGTGGCAGCCCAAGCATGCTCGACGAAACCAGCGCAGTGCTCGACAGCTTCGGCCTGAAGATTTCCCCGCGCATGCGTGAGCCGGGGGACTATCTGATCGAGCGCGCCTTCGTCGAGAAGTAAGCGCCGCCGCTAAACGACAAAGCCGCCCCATGGGCGGCTTTGTCGTTTCAGTTGTAGGGTGCGCCGTGCGCACCGGGGGATTGCTCGTTGGGGCGCGGTGCGCACGGCCTGGGCGGCCCCACGACACCCTACGTTTTTACAGACGCTTGGCCTCGATGATCAGCACCGGCTCGCGTGGCACGTTCTGGTGCATGCCGCGGTTGCTGGTGGGCACCTGGGCGATCTTGTCCACCACGTCCATGCCGCGGGTCACCTTGCCGAACACGGCGTAGCCGAAGTCGCGCGAGCCGTGGTCGAGGAAGGCGTTGTCCTTGTGATTGATGAAGAACTGGCTGGTGGCCGAGTCGCGTACCTGGGTACGTGCCATGGCCAGGGTGCCGCGCACGTTGTGCAGGCCGTTGTCGGCCTCGTTCTTGATCGGCGCATCGGTGTCCTTCTGGCGCATGTCGGCATCGAAGCCACCGCCCTGCACCATGAAGCCGGGAATCACCCGGTGGAACTGGGTGCCGTTGTAGAAGCCGTTGTCGACGTACTTGAGAAAGTTCTGCGTGCTGATCGGTGCCTTGTCGGCGGCCAGCTCCACTTCCACTTCACCCAGGCTGGTGGTCAGCAGCACCTTGGGATTTTCCGCGGCCAGCAGGCTGGACGACAGCAGCAGGGCGCCGGTGGCGAGAACGAGTTGCTTGAGCATGATGGTCAGTTTTCCTTGTTGGCAGTCTCGCCAAGAAAGGCGAGCAGGACGGTATTGAAACGTTCGGGTTGATCCAGTGGTGTGGCGTGGCGCGAATTTTCGATCACCACCAGGCGTGCATCGGGTATTTCTGCGACGTACTCGCGCTTGCGCTTGACCGGGGTGTAATCCTGGTCGGCCGTGATCACCAGGGTAGGACAGGTGATGCGCTTCAGCCGTTCCCGCACGCCCCAGCCGATGATGGCGTCGAGGCTGGCCAGGTAGGCGCGCTTGTCATTCTGCGGCCAGCGCTCCTCGACCCTGCGCCGCAGCTCGGCCTGCTCGGGCCTGGGGAACAGCAGCTTGGCCAGCGCCTTGGCGATGGTTTCCAGGCTGAGCAGGCGCGACAGGGTCCAGCGCTTGCCGATTTCCAGCCAGTCGCGCGGGCTTTTCGCCTTGACCTCCGGGCCGCTGTTGACGATGGTCAGACTGCGCAGCAGCTCGGGGTGGTCGACCGCCAGCTGGAAGCCGATCATGCCGCCCATGGATATCCCCACCAGGTGCACCGGCGGCAGCTGCAGATGCTCGATCAACGCGGCCACGTCGTCGGCGAAGTCGGCGATGCGATAGGCCTCGTGCGGTTTGTCCGAGCGGCCATGGCCGCGAACGTCGAGCGCCACAACCCGGTAATGCTGGCTGAGCACGGGCACCTGGTATTCCCAGTCGCGGGTGCTCGAGCCCAGGCCATGCACCAGCAGCAGCGGGGCGCCGTGGCCATAGTCCTCGTAGTGCAGCTGGCAACCGTCGTTGTCGAAGTAGGGCATGGCCGGGTTCTCAGTTGGGCGACTGCGGGGCGGCGAAGGCGGCGTCCAGAGGGGCCGCGTCGAAGTTCTTGATCAGTTCGATGAGAATCTGCGTGGCCGGGCCCAGTACGCGCTCCTTGTTGCTGTAGAGGAAGAAGCGTGGCTTGCGCACGGCGCCTTGTGCCAGCGGCAGGGGTTTGAGCAGGCCTTCCTGCAGCTCGCGGCTGATCAGGTGGCGCGGCAGCCAGGCGAAGCCCAGGCCGCTGCTGACGAAGGTGCGCGCGGTAGGCAGGCTGCCCACCGTCCAGCGCTGCTCTGCGCCCAGCCAGCCGGCGTCGCGCGGCTGCAGGCGGCCGCTGTCGCGGGTGACCACCTGCATCTGGCCCTCCAGATCCTGAAAACCCAGCTCGCGTTGCAGGCGATGCAACGGATGCTCCGGATGGGCGACGGCAATGAATTCCACTTCGCCCAGTTCGATACCCAGGTGGCCGGTGATGTTCAGCGCGCTGACGGCCAGGTCGGCGGTACCTTCGAGCAGCACTTCCTCGACGCCTGAGAGCACCTCCTCGCGCAGGCGCACCCGGCAGCCGCGGCTCTGCGGCATGAAGGCCGACAGGGCACGAACCAGGTTGGCGGTGGGATAGGCCGCATCGACCACCAGGCGCACCTCGGCTTCCCAGCCCTGCTCCATGTGGTGGGCCAGGTCTTCCAGCTGGCTGGCCTGCTTGACCAGTTGCCGCGAGCGGCGCAGCAGCACGTCGCCGGCTTCGGTAAGAACCGCCCGGCGCCCATCGATGCGCAGCAGCGGCACGCCGAGCTGCTCCTGCATGCGCGCCACGGTATAGCTGACCGAGGACTGCGAGCGGTGCAGCACCTCGGCGGCCTGGGCGAAACCGCCCTGATCCACCACTGCCTGCAAGGTGCGCCACTGATCCAGAGTTACGCGGGGAGCTTTCATCACACTGTCCTGTTGCCGGCTGTTATCGTCGGCGATCTCGACCTACACTGGCGCTCCCACGTTGGAGAGCGCCGATGAAAAAAATCTTCTGCCTGTTGTTCGTCCTGTTGCCGCTGGGGGCCCAGGCCTACCCCATCGAGCTGGAGAAGCAGCTCAACGGTGCCGAGGTGTCGGCCAGCACCCAGGAAATCGACCACAACATGGCGGCGCTGATGCTCTACAACTACGGCCAGAGCGAGGCCGAGTGCAGCGCGGTGTTCCGCAACGGCCCCGAGGCACCGCGCACACGGCGAACCCTGTTGGCACCGGGCGCCAGCAACAACATGACGGTCAAGTTCACGCGCAGCGTGATTCGCCTGCGCATCAGCCTGACCTGTGGCCTCAAGTAGGCAAAGCCTAGACTTGGGCGCCCTACAAATCAACTTTGTCGATATATGTAAGCGGATATTTGCGCTTTTTAATCGGCTTGGCCGGTTCTAGTCTTCACTCCATCGACTTACCCCTACCTCGATGGAGTCTCAAACATGTCCCGTGTTCTGGTTATCGAAAGCAGCGCCCGTCAGCAGGGCTCGGTTTCCCGCCAACTGACCCAGCAATTCATCGCCAACTGGCAGGCCGCGCATCCGGCCGATCAGGTTCAGGTCCGCGACGTGGCCAGCGACCCGCTGCCGCATCTGGATGCCACCCTGCTGGGTGGCTGGATGACCCCGAGCGAGCAGCAGAGCGACGCGGAAAAGGCGGCGCTGGCGCGTTCCAACGAGCTGACCGATGAGTTGCTGGCTGCCGATGTGCTGGTGCTGGCTGCGCCCATGTACAACTTCGCCATTCCCAGCACCCTGAAAGCCTGGCTCGACCATGTGCTGCGTGCCGGCGTCACCTTCAAGTACACCGAAACCGGGCCGCAGGGGCTGCTGAGCGGCAAGCGTGCCTTCGTCCTCACCGCGCGTGGTGGCATCTATGCCGGTGGTGCGCTGGATCATCAGGAGCCCTATCTGCGTCAGGCACTGGCCTTCATCGGCATCCACGAGGTGCAGTTCATCCACGCCGAAGGTCTGAACATGGGCGCCGAGTTCAGCGAGAAGGGCCTGGCCCAGGCCAAGGCCAAGCTGGCTGAAGTAGCCTGATCCCTCCGCTATCTCCCTTCCCTTGAGCGGGCGCGTTCACCAGCCTGGACGCGCCCCGCTCGATTCCCCTGTGCCGTTGAGCCTCATCAGCGGCAGATTGCGCTAGATTGTTTTTCTGCGTCTTCATAAATCGACGCTCTGGCCGATACTCGTCCAATCATCAATCTATCTGGCGACCGTTGCTGCGGTCGTGCTGCGCAAGGCTGGGGGAAAAACGGTGGATCTGGCGACGCTGATCGGTCTGGTGGGTGCTTTGGTGGTGATCGGCGCGGCGATTATTCTCGGAGCATCCAGCGAGGTGTTCTTCAACGTGCCGTCGCTGCTTATCGTGGTGGTCGGCAGCCTGTTCGTGGTGCTGGTGAAATTCAGCTTCGGGCAGTTTCTCGGCGCCTTCAAGGTGGTGGCCAGGGCCTTTCGTTTCCGTTTGCCGTCAGTGGAAAGCTGCATTGGCGAGATGGTCGAGATCGCCCAGGTGGCGCGCAAGGAGGGCGTGCTGGCGCTGGAGGGGCGCGATTTCAGCTCGCCCTTCCTGTCGGCTGGCGTACAGCTGATGATCGACGGCCAGGGGCAGGACACCATTCGCGCCTTTCTGGAAAAGGAGCGGGTGCTGACCCTCGAGCGCAATCGCGAGGGGGCCAAGGTGTTTTCCGCCATGGGCGACGTCGGCCCGGCGATGGGCATGATCGGTACCCTGGTGGGCCTGGTGCAGATGCTGTCGAACATGGAAGACCCCAAATCCATCGGCCCGGCCATGGCCGTGGCGCTCCTGACCACCCTCTACGGCGCCATGATGGCGACCATGATCTGCCTGCCGCTGGCCGACAAGCTGAGCCTGCGCAGCAGCGAGGAGGCGCGCATGCAGGCGTTGTGGATAGATGCCCTGTTGGCCATCCAGGACGGCGTCAACCCGCGCATCATCGAGCAGATGCTCAAGAGCTACCTGCCGCCTTCGAAGCGCGAACTGCAGGCCGATAAATCGGGGTAGGAGAGAGCCATGGAGTTGCCTGAAGAGGAAGCCAGGGCGATGCCCGCCTGGGTCATGACCTTCGCCGACCTGATGTCGCTGCTGATGTGCTTCTTCGTCCTGCTGCTGTCGTTTTCCGAGATCGATGCGCAGCGTTTCAAGCAGATTGCCGGCGAGCTGGCCAAGGCCTTCGGCGTGCAGCGCGAGGTGCCGGCGTTGGAAGTGCCGCTGGGTACCAGCCCGGTATTCGACAAGTTCTCCCCCGGCAAGCCGGAGCCCACCGAGGTGCAGGAGATTCGTCAGCAGACCACCACCCAGGACCCGCAGCTCGACACCCTGCGCGGCGATGCCGAGGCCGAGCTGCTGGCGCGTGCCGAGGCCCAGGTCGACCAGCAGGTGCGCGAAAGCGTCGCCGCCCTGCAGCAATTGCTGCAGAGCGAATTGAGCGAGGGGCGTCTGCAACTGCTCGAGGAGCGGCGGCGGATCATCCTGCGGGTCGAGGAGCGCGGCTCCTTCGCCTCCGGTTCGGCCGAGCTGACGCCGGCATTTGAGGACATGCTGCTGGGCATGAGCGAGCTGCTGGTGGAGATACCCGGTACCCTGACCGTCGAGGGACACACCGACGATGTGCCGATCAGCACCGCGCGCTTTCGCTCCAACTGGGACCTGTCCGCCGCACGCGCTTCGGCGGTGGCCAACGCGCTGCTGCTCAATCCCGCGCTCGAGCCGCAGCGGCTGGAGGTCAAGGGCTTCGCCGATACCCGGCCGCGGGTGGCCAACGATTCGGCGCAGCAGCGCGCCCTGAACCGACGCGTGGAGATCATCATCGACCAGAGCGCCAGTGATGAGGATCAGGCCGAGCAATTGCGCAGCCTGATGGGCGATCAGTTGCGACACGAGGTTGAGACGCAGCGACACTGATATGGCCGTTGCCGCCTGGCTGGGCTATGGTGCCGGCCCGCGTTCGACCCGGAGTACCCGATGCGTTATCTGCTGATCGTCACCCTGCTGTGGGCCTTTTCCTTCAGCCTGATCGGCGAGTACCTGGCCGGCAGGGTGGACAGCTACTTCGCGGTGCTGACGCGCATCGTCATCGCCGGCCTGCTGTTCGTGCCGCTGACCCGTTGGCGTGGTCACGCGCCGGCCTTCGTGCGCGGCATGCTGGTCATCGGCGCCTTGCAGTTCGGCATCACCTACGTCTGCCTGTACCTGAGCTTCTCGGTGCTGAGCGTGCCGGAGGTATTGCTGTTCACCATCCTCACGCCGTTGCACGTGACCCTGATCGAGGATGCGCTGAACCGCCGTTTCAACCCCTGGGCGCTGGTGGCGGCCGCGGTGGCGGTGCTGGGGGCCGGAATCATTCGCTACGACGGCATCAGCAGCGGCTTTCTGCTCGGCTTCCTGTTGCTGCAGGTGGCCAACTTCACCTTCGCTGCCGGTCAGGTGCTGTACAAGCACCTGTTGCTGCGGCATCCCTCGGACGAGCCGCAGTATCGACGCTTCGGCTTCTTCTATCTCGGCGCGCTGCTGGTGGCGCTGCCTGCCTTCCTGCTACTGGGCAATGCCGAGCGCCTGCCGGTCACCCCGCTGCAGTGGGGTGTGCTCGGCTGGCTGGGCGTGGTGGCGTCCGGCCTGGGGCTGTACTGGTGGAACAAGGGCGCCAGCCTGGTGGATGGCGGCACGCTGGCGGTGATGAACAATGCGCTGGTGCCGGCCGGTCTGCTGGTCAACCTGCTGTTGTGGAACCATGATGCCGACCTGCTGCGCCTGGCGCTGGGCGGCGCGGTGATCGCCGCGTCGTTGCCATTGCTGAAGCTTGGCCAGGCGCGTCGCGTGCGCGGCGAGGTGTTCTGATGCTGTTGTCGGGCAGAGGGGTGGCGCTTTCGGTCGGCGCCTCGGTGCTGTTCGCGCTGTTACCGGGTTACGTGCAGCTGCTGGCCCCGCTGGACGGCATTCAGATCTTCGCCCAGCGCGTGCTCTGGTCGATCCCCCTGGTGCTGTTGCTGGTGTTGCTGACCCGACAGGGCGCGCTGCTGCGTGAGACCTTCGCCCGTTTGCGCCGCGAGCCGCTGCTGGTGGCGGCCTGGCCCGTGGCGGCCGTGCTGATCGGCGTGCAGTGGGGGCTGTTTCTCTGGGCGCCGCTGGCAGGGCGCATGCTGGAAGTGTCCATGGGCTACTTCCTGCTGCCCCTGGCCATGGTGCTGGCCGGCAGGCTGTTCTACAACGAACGCCTGCGCCCGCTGCAGCAGCTGGCGGTGGCTTGCGCCGTGGTCGGTGTGCTGCACGAGCTCTGGCGCACCCAGGCGTTTTCCTGGCTGACGCTGGTCACCGCGCTGGGCTATCCGCCGTATTTCATGTTGCGCCGCTGGATGCGCCTGGATGCCCTGTCCGGCTTCGTGCTGGAAATGCTCATGCTGGCGCCCCTGGCCATCTGGCTGATCCTCGCATACGGGCCGGCCGGCGCCTTCGAGGGCAGGACCGCGCTCTGGCTGCTGGTGCCCGGCATGGCGCTGATCGGCACCCTGGCGTTTGCCGCGATGATGGCCTCCAGCCGGCTGCTGCCAATGGGGCTGTTCGGCATCCTCAGCTATGTCGAGCCGGTGCTGCTGTTCGCCGTGGCCCTGCTGGTGCTGGGCGAGCGCTTCGATGCCGGGCAATGGCTGACTTACCTGCCGATCTGGCTGGCGGTGCTGCTGGTGGGCTGGGACAGTGCCCGGCTGCTGCGCAAGCAGCAGCTCGAGCGCTGATCAGGCGGCCGTGCTGCGCGGGGTGGGAATCTGGGTGAGCTGGCTGGCCTGTTTCTTCACCTGATAATGCAACTGCACCATGCCGCTGGTGAAGGGGCGCTGCTCGCTCAGCGTCAGGCTGCGCTCCATGCCGGTGGCCAGCAGGGGAATACCGGCACCGAGCAGATGCGGCACCAGATTGATCACCACCTCATCGATCAGCCCGGCGGTGTAGCAGCTGCCCGCCAGCAGGCTGCCGCCGACCAGCCAGATGCGCTGGAATCCGGCTTCTCTCAGTGCGCCAACGGCCTGCGCCGGGGTGCAATGGGTGAGCTGCACTTCATCGCCGGCGCGCGGCAGCTCCAGGCGGGTCAGTACCACGCAGGGCTTGCCGGGGTAGGGCCAGGGGCCGCCGCGTTTGAGCAGCGCTTCATAGGTGCCGCGGCCCATCAGCAGCGCGTCGATGCCCGCGTAGAAATACTGAAAGCTGTACTCCTCGTCCGGCTGACGCGGCGTATCGAACCAATCGAGGCGGCCGTCGGGGCGAGCGATGTAGCCATCGAGACTGGCTGTGACGTGATAGATCAGCGTGGGGGTCATGATGTCACCTCGGCAGGCCATCTGAGAATTGGAACGGTGCCGCAGGGACAAGTTCTGCGGGCGCCGTACCGTTTGTCGGCAGGCGCCCGCAGGCTCAGTCCAGCACGTTGCGCAGGATTTCGTAGACGATGCCGGTGGCGATGGCCACCAGCACCACGTCGCGGCCAATCTGTTTCCACTCGTAGCCCTCGTAGTAGGGCAGGCGTGCGCTCAGACGGCTGTCGAAATTCTTGGCGATGCCCGGTGGCAGTGGCTTGCCGCGGGCCAGGTTCTTGGCGATACCGGGCGGCAGGGAAGAGGTCGGGCCGATCAGTTGCCGGTTTTCGCCGAGGATGATGCGCACCCGGCCGACATCGACAGTGGGGCCGCGCAGATCGATCTGCACGCCGTCATGGCCGCCGCCCGGTTTGCCCTTGCCTGGCGGCGGGCTGGCCAGCAGTGGGGAGGCGGCCAGCAGCAGGCTGAGGCCGAGGCAAAGGGTGGTGCGGGATCGGGCTGGCATGGTCGGTACTCCTGCGATGGCGCCATGCTCATTGGAAACCCAACCGCCGTTCCGGTTCAATCCCGGGCCTGCTGCGCCGTTTGCGCTTGTGACGGAAGTCGCTGAACCAGAGCCTGCAGGCCCTGGCGCAGGTCGTTGCCGGCAGGCTGCTGATACAGCGCCAGGTCGAACTCCGGCAGCAGGGCCAGCAGGTAATCGAAGATATCGCTCTGGATGCGCTCGTACTCCAGCCAGTTGGTGGTGCCGGTGAAGCAGTAGATTTCCAGCGGGATACCTTCGGCTCCGGGTTGCAGCTGGCGCACCATGCAGGTCATGTCCTGGCGGATCTGCGGATGGTCCTTGAGGTACGCCTCGGCATAGGCGCGGAAGGTGCCGATGTTGGTCATGCGCCGGCGGTTGGCCGAGGGGCCGTTCTCGGCCTTGTGCTCGGCGTTCCACTGGCGCAGTTCGGCCTGCTTGCGCGCCAGGTAATCGGCGAGCAGGCGCACGTCGCTCAGGCGCTGCTCCTCGGCGTCATCGAGAAAGCGCACCAGGCCCGCGTCCAGATACAGGCTGCGCTTGATCCGTCGGCCACCGGCCTGGGTCATGCCGCGCCAGTTCTTGAACGACTCGGCCATCAGGCGCCAGGTGGGAATGGAGACGATGGTCTTGTCGAAGTTCTGCACCTTGACCGTGTGCAGGGTGATGTCCACCACATCGCCGTCGGCGCCGACCTGGGGCATCTCGATCCAGTCGCCGACGCGCAGGGAATCGTTGCTGGTCAGCTGCACGCCGGCGACGAACGACAGCAGGGTGTCCTTGTACACCAGCAGGATCACCGCCGACATCGCACCCAGGCCGGACAGCAGGAGCAAGGGCGAGCGGTCGATCAGGGTGGCGACGATGACGATGGCGGCGAACACGTACAGCAGCATCTTGGCCAGTTGCACGTAACCCTTGATCGAGCGGGTACGCGCATGCGGGGTGCCTGCATAGAGATCGAGCAGGGCGTTGAGCAGCGCATTGAGCGCCAGGGTCAGCGACAGCAGGGTGAAGGCCAGCGCCAGGTTGCGCAGGAAGTGCTCGGCCTGATCGTTCAGATCGGGTACCAGCACCAGGCCGAACTGCACCACCAGCGACGGCACCATCTGTGCCAGGCGATTGAACACCTTGTTGCGGCGCAGATGCTCGATCCAGAACAGGGCCGGCTGGCGTGCCAGCAGGCGGGTCGAATGGAGGATCAGAAAGCGCGCCAGGCGTCCGGCCACCAGCGCGATCAGCAGCAGCACCAGGAGCCCTACCGCTGCGCTGAGCCAGGGATACTGCTCGAAACGGCTGAGCAGTTCCTGTGGTTGGCTGAGCAGTTCGTCCATGTCCATGGGGTGATTTACCTTTCGAAGCATCTGAAAGGGCCAATTAGACCATCCGCACGGCACCGCTTCGCAACCTCGAGACGCCTCCCACCGCAAAGAAGCTCGGCCCGGACGCCGGAAACCGTTAGGCTATGCACCGTTTTGTCGATCTTTCGAGGTAGTGCCCCCGTGTTTGCCCAATTCGCCCTGCATGAACGCCTGCTCAAGGCCGTGGCCGAGCTTAACTTCGTCGAGCCCACCCCGGTGCAGGCGGCAGCGATTCCTCCTGCGCTGGAGGGCAAGGACCTGCGGGTGATCGCCCAGACCGGCAGCGGCAAGACGGCGGCCTTCGTTCTGCCCATGCTCAACCGCCTGCTCGGTGACGGCAACTCGCAGCAGCGTGTGAGCATTCGCGCGCTGATCCTGCTGCCGACCCGCGAGTTGGCCCAGCAGACGCTGAAGGAAGTCGAGCGCTTCGCCCAGTTCACCTTCCTCAAGGCCGGCCTGGTGACCGGTGGCGAGGACTTCAAGGTGCAAGCCGCGATGATGCGCAAGATCGACATCCTGATCGGCACGCCGGGGCGTCTGATCGAGCATGCCAATGCCGGCAACCTGCCGCTGGGCGATGTCGAGGTGCTGGTGTTCGACGAGGCCGACCGCATGCTCGACATGGGTTTCGCCGAGGACGCCCAGCGCCTGGCCGAAGCCTGCGGCCCGCATCAGACCCTGCTGTTCTCCGCCACCACCGGCGGCAATGGCCTGCGCGAGATGGTCGCCAAGGTGCTCAAGGAGCCGCAGCACCTGATGCTCAACAGCGTCAGCCAGCTCAACGAGGGCACCCGTCAGCAGATCATCACCGCCGACCACAACCATCACAAGGAACAACTGGTCGACTGGCTGCTGGCCAACGAGACCTATGACAAGGCCATCGTCTTCACCAACACCCGGGTGCAGGCCGACCGTCTCTACGGCAAGCTGGTGGCGGCCGGGGTCAAGGCCTTCGTGCTGCACGGCGAGAAGGACCAGAAAGACCGCAAACTGGCCATCGAGCGCCTGCGCCAGGGCGCGGTCAAGGTGCTGGTGGCCACCGACGTGGCGGCGCGCGGACTGGATGTCGACGGCCTGGATCTGGTGATCAACTTCGACATGCCGCGTTCGGGCGACGAGTACGTGCACCGCATCGGTCGCACCGGCCGCGCCGGTGGCGAAGGTCTGGCCATCTCGCTGATCTGTCACACCGACTGGAACCTGATGTCGAGCATCGAGCGCTACCTCAAGCAGCGTTTCGAGCGCCGTACCATCAAGGAGCTCAAGGGCAGCTACCAGGGGCCGAAGAACCTCAAGGCTTCGGGCAAGGCCGCTGGCAGCAAGAAGAAAAAGACCGACAAGAAGGACCCGAAGAAGGCCGCTGCGCCCAAGCGCAAGACCGGACCGCGCCCGGCCGGCAAGCCGTCGGCACTGGTCAGCGAGGACGGCAGCGCGCCGCTCAAGCGCAAGAAGCCGGCAGCGGAGTGATGTTCGGCTGACCAATGCTGTAGCCCGGAACCGTAGGGTGCGCCGTGCGCACCAGACCCCTTGGCCGCTTCCGGTACTCGGATTACGCCTGCGGCTAATCCGGGGCTACGGCTGATCTTCTCGGTGCGCACGGCGCACCCTATTGCGTGGGTTTCATTCCACCCCGACGAAACCGCCGGTCTGGTGCTGCCATAGGCGCGCATACAGACCGCCGCGTTCGACCAGTTCGGCGTGGCTGCCGGTCTCGACGATGCGCCCCTGATCGATCACCACCAGCCGATCCATGCGTGCGATGGTGGACAGGCGGTGGGCGATGGCGATCACCGTCTTGCCCTCCATCAGGCTGTCCAGGCTTTCCTGGATGGCCGCCTCGACTTCCGAATCCAGCGCCGAGGTGGCTTCGTCCAGCACCAGGATCGGCGCGTCCTTGAGCAGCACGCGGGCGATGGCGATGCGCTGACGCTGACCGCCGGACAGCTTGACCCCACGCTCGCCGACCTGGGCATCCATGCCGCGACCACCCTGGCTGTCGTCCAGGGTCGGGATGAAGTTGTCGGCACGGGCCTTGCGCACGGCCTCCCAGAGCTGCTCCTCGCTGGCGTCCGGCTTGCCGTAGCGCAGGTTGTCACGGATCGAGCGGTGCAGCAGCGAGGTGTCCTGGGTCACCATGCCGATATTGGCGCGCAGGCTTTCCTGGGTCACCTCGGCGATGTCCTGACCGTCGATCAGGATGCGCCCGCTCTCCAGGTCGTACAGACGCAGCAGCAGATTGACCAGGGTCGACTTGCCGGCGCCGGAGGGACCGACCAGGCCGATCTTCTCGCCGGGGCGAATGTCCAGGCTGAGGCCGGCGATCACGCCGCCGCGCTTGCCGTAGTGGAAGTGGATGTCCTCGAAACGCACGCCGCCCTCGCGCACCTGGATTGGCCGGGCATCGGCGCGGTCGAGCACCTGGCGCGGCTGGACGATGGTCTGCATGCCGTCCTGCACGGTGCCGACGTTCTCGAAGATGCCGTTGACCACCCACATGATCCACTCGGCCATGTTGTTGATGCGGATCACCAGCCCCAGGGACAGGGCGATGGCGCCCGTGGTGATCAGCGACTGGCTCCACAGCCACATCGCCAGGGCGCCGGTGCCGACGATCAGCACGCCGTTCAGGCAGGTGATGAGAAAGTCCAGGGCGGTGATGGTGCGCGACTGCAGGCGGAACTTGTCGAGCAGCTCCTGCATGGCTTCGCGGGCGTAGCCCTCTTCTTCCTGGGAGTGGGCGAACAGCTTGAGCGTGGCGATGTTGCTGTAGCCGTCCACCACCCGGCCCATGACCTTGGAGCGCGCCGAGGAGGCGGCTGCCGAGCGCGCCTTGATGCGCGGCACGAAGTGCCAGAGAGCGGCGCTGTAGCCGACGATCCACAGGGCCAGCGGTATCACCAGGCGCAGATCGGCGGCCGCGAACAGGTACAGCGCGCTGCCGGCGTAGACCACCACGTGCCACAGCGCGTCGATCACCTGCATGGCCGAGTCGCGCAGCGACGGGCCGGTCTGCATCACGCGCTGGGCGACGCGACCGGCGAAGTCGTTCTGGAAGAAGCTCAGGCTCTGCTTGAGCACGTAGCGGTGGTTCTGCCAGCGGATCAGGTTGGTCAGGCCAGGGTTGACCGCCTGATGGGTGAGCAGGTTGTGCAGGCCGAACACCAGGGGGCGGATGACCAGCGCCACCAACACCATCCACAGCAACTCGCTCTGGTGCTCGGCGAAAAAGCTGCCGGCATCCGTACTGGCCTGGGCCATGTCGATCAACTGCCCGAGGAAGCTGAACAGCGCCACTTCGATCACCGCGGCGACGAAGCCGACGATCAGCACGGCGAGCATCAGCGGCCAGACCTGTCTCAGGTAATGACCGTAGAAGCGCAGCATGCCCTCGGGTGGCGCGACATCCGGGCTGGGTTTGAAAACGTCGATCAACGACTCGAAACGGCGAAACAGCATTGCAGGCGTCCTGCCTCGGTGAGTGGACGCCGATAGTAACCTCTCAGTGCGAGCGAGTCTCAGTCAGTAGCGGTTTTTCCAGCTCTGCGGCCCAGGCCAGCAGGGGAATATCCAGGTCCGGTTGCCAGATGCGCTTGAGCAGCAGGGCCAGGTGAGCCGGCTCGCCGCGCTCGAAGGGCAGGCGATCGACATGCTCGTGTACCTGCCACTGGCCATCCTGCAGACGGGCGAAGTCGAAGCGGAACGGGTGGAAGCCGGTCATGCCCAGGCGCAGGTCGGTGACGATCAGGCGGTCGCCTATCTGGTCGTAGCGCAACACGCCGTTGCTGAACCAGGCCAGGCGCTGGTGCTTGGGCGAGTCGAGCAACTGTTCGCGCAACTCGATCCCGCGCGGCAGGCGCTGCAGCTGCGGCGGCGCGGCATCCAGCCAGCCGACCAGGGCTTCGTGGTAGTGCTCGCCGTCCAGCACGATGACGCGCCACAACAGGGTATTGAGCGGCGTCGGGGTCACGAACAGCTGCTCGGCCTGGATGCCCTGACGCGCCAGTTCGGCTTCCACGCGTTGCTCGGCCATGAACTTGCCGGCCATGCTGAAGCCGATGTAGAGCGTCGACACCGCCAGGGCAACGCTGGGGATGCGCCAGCTGTTCTCGCGCAGCCCGGTGAACAGGCTGATCACCACGGCGGCAATCAGCGGCAGGGTGTACAGCGGGTCGATGATGAACAGGCTGGACCAGGCCGTGGGTGTCGGCATCAGCGGCCAGAACAGCTGGGTGCCGTAACTGGTGAAGGCATCCAGCAGCGGGTGGGTGATCAGCACCAGCCAGAGCGTCAGGAGCAGGCGTCGGTCCGAATAGCCGGGGTGAGGGCGGTAACGCCTGATCAGCCAGGTCAGCAGCAGCGCCAGGCCGCTGAGCACGAACAGCGAGTGGCTGAAGCCGCGGTGATAGGTCATGTTGCCCACGGCATCGCCGTAATCGATGACCACGTCCAGATCGGGCAGGGTGGCGAGGGCGGCACCGTACAGCAATGCCTTGCGCCCCTGCCAGCGACCGAGCAGGGCGCCCTGGATGCTGGCGCCGAGCACGGCCTGGGTTATCGAATCCATCGGTTGCTCTCGCGTGAATGCAGGCCGCTACGTTAGCCGAGCCTGCGCAGCGGCGCTGCGGGGAAATTTCAAGCAAAGATTACAGCGCCAGCGGTTATCCTGCCCGTTCGACAACGCGGACCTGAACCATGCTGATCATCTCCAATGCCGTGCATCTGCCGCTCGAGGAAATCGAGCTGAGCGCCATTCGCGCCCAGGGCGCCGGCGGGCAGAACGTCAACAAGGTGTGCAGCGCCGTGCACCTGCGCTTCGACAGCCAGGCCTCTTCGCTGCCGCCGTTCTACAAGGAGCGCCTGCTGGCGCTACGCGACAGTCGCATCACCGCGGATGGCGTGGTGATCATCAAGGCGCAGCAGTATCGCACCCAGGAACAGAATCGCGCGGACGCCCTCGAGCGTTTGGCCGAGCTGATCCGCAGTGCCGGCAAGGTGGAAAAGAAACGCCGCCCGACCAAGCCGACCCTGGGCTCGAAGAAGCGCCGCCTGGACGGCAAGAGCAAGCGCGGGGCGATCAAGGCGGGGCGGGGCAAGGTGGATTTCTAGCGGCCCCCCAGCCGTCAGATGCTTCACGTAGGGTGCGCCGTGCGCACCTGCATCTCGCGGGGGCGCACAGCCTAGGCGGCCCCGCGACACCCTACCCGCGGGCCGCCAGATAGGCCTGGTAGTCCGGAATGCGATACTCGTGCTGCTGCTCCAGCAGGCTGCTGCTAAGCAGGTAGTCGGCGCTGCTTTCGTTGCACGCCACCGGGATGTTCCACACCGCGGCGACCCGCAGCAGCGCCTTGATGTCCGGGTCGTGCGGCTGCGGTTCGAAGGGGTCCCAGAAGAACACCAGGATGTCCACGCGGCGTTCGGCGATGCGTGCGCCGAGCTGCTGGTCGCCGCCCAGCGGGCCGCTGATCATGCTTTCCACCGGCAGCTGCAGGCGTCTGCTCAGTAGCAGGCCGGTGGTGCCGGTGGCCAGCAGCTCGTGACGCGCCAGCTTGTCGCGCTGGCGCTCGCACCAGTCGAGCAGAAAACCCTTGCAGTGGTCGTGGGCCACCAGGGCGATGCGCTTGCGCGCCGGCAGGCTGGCGCTGGTGAAGGCGATACGGCTCATCAAGGCTCCTCGTTTCAGCCCAGGCGGGCCAGGGTCAGGCAGTTGTCCAGCATGCGGTTGGAGAAGCCCCATTCATTGTCGTACCAGGCCATCACCTTGAGCAGCTTGCCGCTCACCTTGGTGTGGTTGGCATCGAAGATCGACGACAGCGGGTTGTGGTTGAAGTCGCAGGACACCAGCGGCAGCGCGTTGTAACCGAGCACCGGCGACTTCTCGCTGGCGGCCTTGAGCAGGGCGTTGACCTCTTCGGCGCTGGTCTCGTGCTTGAGCTGCAGGGTCAGGTCGACCAGCGACACGTTGATCACCGGCACCCTCACCGCCATGCCGGTGAGCTTGCCGGCCAGTTCCGGCAGCACCAGGCCGACCGCTTCGGCGGCGCCGGTTTTGGTCGGGATCATCGACTGGGTGGCCGAGCGCGCGCGGTAGGGGTCGCTGTGGTAGACGTCGGAGAGGTTCTGGTCGTTGGTGTAGGCGTGGATGGTGGTCATCAGGCCCTGTTCGATGCCCAGCTCGCGGTGCAGCACCTGGGCCACCGGAGCCAGGCAGTTGGTGGTGCAGGAGGCGTTGGAGACGATCTGCATGGCCGGCGTCAGCACCGCTTCGTTGACCCCATAAACCACGGTTGCGTCGGCACCTTTGGCCGGCGCCGAGATCAACACCTTACGGGCACCGGCAGCGAGGTGGGCTGCGGCCTTGTCGCGGTCGGTGAACAGCCCGGTGCATTCGAACACCACATCGACCTGATGCGCTCTCCAGGGCAGCTCGGCGGGGTTGCGAATGGCGCTGACGGCGATGTGATCGCCGTTGACCCACAGGCTCTCGCCATCGGCCACCACCTCGCCGGGAAAGGCGCCGTGTACGCTGTCATGACGCAGCAGGTGGGCATTCATGGCGCTGTCGCCCAGGTCGTTGATCGCCACCACCTGCAGATGCTGGCGATAATCCTGGGTGTAGAGTGCACGCAGCACGTTGCGGCCGATACGGCCGAAACCATTGATGGCGATTCGCAAAGTCATGGTGAGCTTCTCGTAATTTGTTGTTGGAATTACAAGATTATGCTCATGATGCTAGAAATCAAGCCTTTTTGATGGCAGTATTTTGTTAAAAATACAAACAGATGCTAGTAGCTAGCCTGGAGAAGACCATGCATCCCCGCGTTGTTGAAGTCACCGACCGTCTGATCGAGCGCAGCCGCGCCACCCGCCAGCGCTATCTGGCCATGATCCGCGCGGCCGCCAGTGAAGGGCCGCAGCGCGGCAAGCTGCAATGCGCCAACTTCGCCCACGGCGTGGCCGGCTGCACCGGCCATGACAAGCAGACGCTGCGTCTGATGGACGCGGCCAACGTGGCCATCGTTTCTGCTTATAACGACATGTTGTCGGCCCACCAGCCCTACGAGCACTTTCCCGAACAGATCAAGCAGGCCCTGCGCGATATGGGCTCGGTGGGCCAATTCGCCGGCGGCGTGCCGGCGATGTGCGACGGCGTCACTCAGGGCGAGCCGGGCATGGAACTGGGCATCGCCAGCCGCGAGGTGATCGCCATGGCCAGCGCCGTGGCCCTGTCGCACAACATGTTCGACGCCGCGCTGTACCTGGGCGTGTGCGACAAGATCGTGCCGGGGCTGGTGATGGGTGCGTTGCGCTTCGGTCATCTGCCGTCGCTGTTCGTGCCGGCCGGGCCCATGACCTCGGGTCTGTCCAACAAGGAAAAGGCCGACGTGCGTCAGCGCTACGCCGAGGGCAAGGCCAGCCGCGACGAGCTGCTGGCCGCGGAGATGGCCGCCTATCACGGGCCGGGCACCTGCACCTTTTATGGCACCGCCAATACCAACCAACTGTTGATGGAGGTGATGGGCCTGCACCTGCCGGGCGCTTCCTTCATCAATCCGGGCACGCCGCTGCGCGAGGCGCTGACCCGCGAGGCGGCGCAGCAGGTCACCCGCCTGACCAAGCAGAGCGGAAACTTCATGCCCATCGGCGAGATCGTCGACGAGCGCTGCCTGGTCAACTCCATCGTCGCCCTGCACGCCACCGGCGGCTCCACCAACCACACCCTGCACATGCCGGCCATTGCCCGCGCCGCCGGCATCCTGCTGACCTGGCAGGACATGGCCGATCTGTCCGAGGTGGTGCCGACCCTGGCCCACGTCTATCCCAACGGCAAGGCCGACATCAATCACTTCCAGGCCGCCGGTGGCATGGCCTTCCTCATTCGCGAGCTGCTCGAGGCCGGGCTGCTGCATGAAGAGGTCAATACCGTGGCCGGCCGCGGCCTGTCGCGCTACACCCGCGAGCCCTTCCTCGAGGGCGGCAAGCTGGTCTGGCGCGACGGCCCCACCGCGAGCCTGGAGGAGAGCGTGCTGCGCCCGGTGGCGCGGCCGTTCTCGGCCGAAGGCGGTTTGCGCCTGATGCAGGGCAACCTGGGGCGCGGGGTGATGAAGGTGTCCGCGGTGGCGCCGGAACATCAGGTGGTGGAAGCGCCTGCGCTGGTGTTCGAGGATCAGCTGGAGTTGGTCGAGGCGTTCAAGGCCGGCAAGCTGGAGCGCGATTTCGTCGCCGTGGTGCGTTTCCAGGGGCCGCGCAGCAACGGCATGCCCGAGCTGCACAAGATGACCCCTTATCTGGGCGTGCTGCAGGATCGCGGCTTCAAGGTGGCACTGGTCACCGACGGGCGCATGTCCGGCGCCTCGGGCAAGATCCCGGCGGCTATCCATGTCTGCCCCGAGGCCTTCGACGGCGGCCCGCTGGCGCGGGTGCGCGACGGCGATCTGCTACGCGTCGATGGGCAGAGCGGCGAGTTGCTGCTGCTTGGCGACGAGGTCGAGTTCGCCTCGCGCGAGCTGGCGCCGACGCCGCCACCGGCCAGCGGTTGTGGTCGCGAGCTGTTCGCCTTCATGCGCCACAACTTCAGCACGGCGGAGCAGGGCGCCAGTGCCTTTACCGAGAGTCTCGAGTCGCTGGTCTGAGGCTTGGCAATCCGGGAATGCCTTGCGCAGTGATCCCGGATGGCATCCGGGCTACCGTCCTGTATCGGTGCGTAGCCCGGGCAAGGGTGATCAGATGCCTTGCGGAATCTCTTCGCCACCCAGTGCGGTGAACAGCTCCGGCAGGAACTCCACCAGGGTCATCATCATCAGGATGAAGCTGGCGTCCTGCTGGGCCAGGGCGTCGTCGCCGCCGTCCTGTTCCGCCTGCTCCTGCAGCACGTCTTCGAAGCGCAGACGCTTGATGGCCAGCTTCTCGTCGAGCACGAAGGACAGCTTGTCCTGCCAGGCCAGCGACAGCTGGGTGACCTGCTTGCCGGTGGACAGGTGCAGCTGGATTTCCTCGCTGGTCAGGTCCTGGCGCTTGCAGCGCACCACGCCGCCGTCCTCATGGGTATCGCGCAGCTCGCACTCGTCGAGCACGTAGAAGCCTTCGGCGGCCTTCTGCGTTTTCAGCCAGTCGGTGAGGGTGGCGGTCGGCGCGATCTTCACCGACAGCGGACGTACCGGCAGCGAGCCGATGGCTTCACGCAGGGTGGAAAGCAGGTCCTCGGCCTTCTTGGCGCTGGCACTGTCGACCAGGATCAGGCCCTGTTTCGGCGCGATGGCGGCGAAGGTGCCGGATTTGCGAATGAAGGCGCGCGGCAGGAAGGCCTGGACGATCTCGTCTTTGATCTGATCGCGCTCCTTCTTGTACACCTTGCGCATCTGCGTGTTTTCGATCTCGTCGACCTTTTCCTTCAGCGCGTCGCGCACCACCGAGCCGGGCAGGATGCGCTCTTCCTTGCGCGTGCCGATCAGCAGGAAGTCGCCACTGACGTGTACCAGGGGCGCGTCGCCGCCTTTGCCGAAGGGGGCGGTGAATCCGTAAGTGGTCAGCTCCTGGCTGGCGCAGGGGCGCGCCGGCTTGCTGGCCAGTGCGGTCTCCAGCGCGTCGGCGTCGAAAGGGATGTCCTGAGTGAGGCGGTAGACCAGCAGGTTACGAAACCACATGAGCGGGTGAATCTCCATTGGTGTTGAGGTCGCAGGCAGCGCCATCCGTGGGACCTTCGCGAACGGGAAGGTGGCCGCGCAGCGACGGATGAAGGTGGCGGACGACCCATCGGATGGTGGGCGGTCCGTCGGCACAGAGCGCGCATTATTCTCCGCTGGCGTGCTCAGGCCAACCCTGACAGCAGACCGTTGAGGAAATTCGCTGGTCTCACCTAAGTTCTTGCTGGGGCGATAAATTTTTTTGCCAAGAGGGCTTGCCAAGGTCCGGAACGCTCTCTAGAATGCGCCCCACTTCGAGAGCGAATGGGTGGTTAGCTCAGCCGGGAGAGCATCTGCCTTACAAGCAGAGGGTCGGCGGTTCGATCCCGTCACCACCCACCAATCTCGCAGTTACGCGCAGCGGTAGTTCAGTCGGTTAGAATACCGGCCTGTCACGCCGGGGGTCGCGGGTTCGAGTCCCGTCCGCTGCGCCATTCTTCTCCTCGCTTCATCCCCTCCTGTGACATCTCTTCGGTTTCCACCGAAATCTCAGAAAAAATCCTTTGTTTGCTTGAACTTATGCGCATTGCTCGGCTCCTATGCCGTAGCCAGTGATCGTGGCAGGCTGCTAAGCTCGCGCTTTCACACGACGGCCTTCGGGCGCATCTACAAGGAACAAGCATGAAACAGCATCGTTTGGCGGCGGCAGTTGCCCTGGTAGGCCTGGTGCTCGCCGGTTGCGATTCGCAAACCAGCGAAGTCGAACTCAAGAGCCCGGCGCAGAAGGCTTCCTACGGTATCGGTCTGAACATGGGGCGCAGCCTGTCCGAAGAGGGCATGGACGATCTGGACTCCAAGGCCGTCGCTCAGGGTATCGAGGACGCGCTGGCGAAGAAGGAGCCGCGCATCAAGGACGAAGACATGATCGAGGCCTTCTCCTTCCTGCAGAACCGTGCCGAAGAGCGCATGGCTGCCCTGAACAAGGAAGCGGCCGAGGCTGGCAAGAAGTTCCTTGAAGAGAACGGCAAGCGCGAAGGCGTGGTTACCACCGAATCCGGTCTGCAGTACGAAGTGGTGAAGAAGACCGACGGTGCGCAACCCAAGGAAACCGACGTGGTGACCGTTCACTACGAAGGCAAGCTGACCGATGGCAGCGTGTTCGACAGCTCCGTCGCACGCGGCAGTCCCATCGATCTGCCGGTTGGCGGCGTGATCCCGGGTTGGGTCGAAGGCCTGCAGTTGATGCACGTGGGCGAGAAGTACAAGCTGTACATCCCCAGTGAGCTGGCCTACGGCGAACAGAGCCCATCTCCGGCCATCCCCGCCAACTCGGTGCTGGTGTTCGATCTTGAGCTGATCGGCATCAAGGATCAGGCAGACGCGCAGCAGTAACACTTGCACGCGTCATCGCAACGCCCCGTCTTGACGGGGCGTTGTCGTTTCTGGCTCGAAAAAGGCGGTGTGTCGCAAGTCGAGTGTTACGCTTATGCACATTGCGGAAACGGTTCCTGACGGATTTTCGCTACACCGCGCGGTGATGCCATGTCAATTCTCAAGTTATTGATTTGAATGGCTTTTATCCTTTGTATAAAAAATGCCCGATCTGAGCGAAGTCCTCATGGCACGGGCCTTTGGTAAGCTTGTCGAAAGTCTTTGCACAGATTTATCCACAGCTTCGGTGGATAAGCCAGGCAAGGCCAGGCGTTGTCTGGCTTGCCGAGGAGGTCCGATGAAAGCTCCATGGAAACTGATGCGTTACCTGCCTCTGGCGGCTCGCTTCCTGCGGGACGGGCGCTTGCCGGAGCTGGTCCGTGCCCTGGGTGACAAGCGTTCCCCGGAGGGGCAGCGGTTCGCCGCGTTCAAGGACGACTTGCGTGTGCTGCGCGCCCTTTGCCTGGCCTGGTTCAAGGGCGAGTACCGGCAGATCAGCAGTCAGGCGCTGCTGATGGTGGTGGCGGCGTTGCTGTATTTCATTGCCCCGCTGGACGCCATTCCGGATTGGTTGGTGGGTGTCGGCTTCGTCGACGATCTGGCCGTGCTGGCCTGGGTGATGCGCACCTGGCAGGGGGAGCTGGAGGCGTTCAAGGTCTGGCGCGCGAAGCAGGCTCCGGAGCGTCTGGCGCTCATCGAGCATCTGCCGCCTGCTGACCAGGCTGATCCGCAGCATTCCTGAGGGCTTCATCCAGCCATTGGCTGATCAGCCCGCGATCACGCAGCTCCAGCAGCACGGCGTCCAGTCGCTGCGCGGCTATCGGCAGGTGCGGGCCGTACGCGCAGTGAATCTGATAACGCTCCACCACCCAGGGGCTGAAGCGCAGCTGTAGCTGCGGATATTGGTTGAGCTTGTAGGCCAGATTGCGGCGCATGTCGATCACCGCGTCCAGGCGTTGCTTGTCGAGCATATGCAGGCTGGTGTCGAGGTCGCGTACGTCCTGGCGTTTGATCGCGCCATTGGCGAAGGCGGCCATCAGCGGCTGGCTGTAGACGTAACCCAGGCTGGTACCCAGGACCCTGCCGTGCAGGCTGGCGAGATCGCTCAGCGGTGGCCGATCACGATGCTGCAGCAACACGTCTTCCTCCTCGTACAACGGAGGCGACCAGTGATAGCGCTGCGACTCGCTCATCCATTGCGGCGTGGTGTTGCAGATCAGGTGCAGCCGGCCCTCCTGCAGGTAGGACTCCAGGCGATTGTTCGGCGTTTCGATGAACTGCACGGGAAGATCGAAGCGTTTGCTCAGCTCCTCGCCCAGGCGTGGTGCCAGCCCGCGCTGCGGCTGCACGCGTCCCGGTTCCACATAGGGCAGGGTGTCGGCCGGGCCGTAGCCCCAGATCAGGGTCTGCGCCGTACAAGGCGCGGCCAATAGTCCACCCAAAAGCGCGTACAGTATTCGCAAGATGGACTCCCCGTTGGCAGATGTTTCGACGCAGCTACCGCTATGGTGCGGTTTGTTCAGCCTCGAGAATAGAGCGTGATGCCTTGGCAGTACAGATCACGCCTCTGGCGCCAGACGCCTGTTAAGATGGCGGCTCGCAAGGAAGGCGCCGAGGTTCGTCGGTGCTGCTTTCCCACGGAGAAATTCATGACTGTGCAAATCATTTCCCGCGATGGCGAACCGGAATATGCCGTGTTGCCCTGGGGCGAATATCAGGCATTGATGCAGGCGGCCGGGCGCCAGGAGCATGCCGAGCCCGCTGCCGCGCAGCCGGTCAATGCGCTGAAGCCTTCGCTCGAGCAACTGCAAGCGCTGCGTGAGGCCAAGGGCTTGAGTCCGGAGGCTCTGGCCCGCAGCGTGGGCATCAGTCCGCATTACCTGGCCATGATCGAGCGTGGCGAGCGTCGACCCGACGCGGCCATCCTGCGTTCGCTGGCCTGGACCCTGGGGCTGGAGGGCTGGTCTTGAGCGTGCGCATCAGTCGCCAGCATTGGCAGGCCCTGCTCGATGAACTCGATGATGCTCGCCGTCAGCGTCATCTGCTGACATACCGTGCACTGATCGAGCGCCTGGAGTTGCCGAGCCCGGCCATGCAGACCCTCACTGCGGCGCTGGAACACCTGGCTGCGCTGGATGCCCGTGCCGAACGACCGCTGCGCAGTGCGCTGGTGATCAGCCAGGGCGCCAGCCGCCTGCCGCGAACCGGCTTCTTCGAGTGCGTCACCCGTCTGGGGCGTTTCAGCGGTGCTTCCGATGGCGTCGCCGCTGCCTCCTGGCACGCATCCGAGGTGGTGCGGGTGTTCGAGTTCGATTACCCCGCCGATGTCTAGGCTGCTGTGGGGCCTGCGCGCGCGGCTTGGCTACTGGCTGGCCCGGCGCCTGTTTCATTGGCCCGTGGCGCTGCGGCAGCCGCGCCTGTGGCAATGGATGCAGGGGCAGTACGGGCGCATGGCCAACCTAGGCGACACTGCCGCACAAAGTTTCTACGGCCATATCCTGCTGTTTCGCGGCCAGGGCCTCGGTGCACGCGAGGAGGGGCTGAGGCTGCTGCGCCTGGCCGCCAATGGCGGGGATGGCAAGGCCGCCTATCAGCTGGGCGTGCAGGCGCTGCAGGGCGATACCCGGCAGCCTCCGGATGCCGCGCAAGCGCTGCGTTGGTGGGAGATGGCGCTGGCTGCCGGACATCCCCTGGCGGCCAGCCGTCTGAGCCAGCTCTATCGCCAGGGCGGCCCTGGGGTGGAGGTCGATCTGCAAGCCGCCGAGCGCTACGCCGCCATGGCAGAAGGGGCTGGTCGCTCAGCCCGCTGAGCCCGGAATGATGTGCAGGCTGTAGCCGGGCACCGACTTGGCCTGACGCTTGGCGTCCGACGCCAGCTCGGCCAGGCGTGCGGCGTCCAGTTGCGCGCAGTCTTCGCCCTGCAGATGCACTACGCCGATCGACAGCGACAGCAACGCATACTCCTGGCGCTGGCCCTGGCGGTTGTGGGCGATAAAGCAGCCGGCTTGCAGATGCTCTTCCCGGTAGAAGCGCCGGCACTGGCTCTGGAAGTCCTCGATCAGACGCCCGAGCTTTTCTCGCCAGTCGGCCGAGCCAAGCACCAGCATGAAGTCATCCCCGCCGATATGGCCGACGAAATCGCGTGCCGGATCGACCCTCTCGTTCAGGCACTGGGCCAGGCACAACAGCACCTCGTCGCCCTTGGCATAGCCGTACAGGTCGTTGAAGGGTTTGAAACTGTCGATGTCGACGTAGCACACCGCGGCCTGGCGGCCCTGCTGTAGCAGGCGCGCCAGGCACTGCTGGATGGGCACGTTGCCGGGCAGCAGGGTGAGCGGATTGGCATGGCGTGCCTGCTGCAGCTTCTGCTCGGTGATCAGCTTGAGCACGTCGATCACCCGACCCAGGCCCAGATAGCGACCGCTCTGGATGATGATGAAGTCCTCCTCGATGCGCTGGCGCGCGCGGCTGGTCAGCAGCCGGCTGACCTTCTGCAGCGACTGGGTGAGCTCCACGGCGAGAAAGTCCTGGCTCATCAGCCGGCTGATCGGCTTGCGCGCGAACAGGTCGGTGGCGAAGGGCTTGAGCAGCGCCTCCGAGAGCGAGTGGCGGTGGACGATGCCGACCGGCTGGCGCTGTTCATCCAGTACCGCCAGGGAATTGAGATTGGCTTGAGCGCGAAACACCTCCAGCACCTCGGCGATGGCGGTGTGCTGGTCGACGGCCGGCTGCTCGCTGAGCAGGGCGCTCAGGTCGTGGCTGTCTTCGGCGAGACCGCTCTGGCCGCTCTGCAACCGTGGCAGCAACTGCCGGGCGTCACGTGGCGGCTTTTCCTGCGGGCGGCTGAGCAGGTAGCCCTGCACCAGATCCACGCCCATTTCGGCCAGTACCGTCAGTTCCTCGCCCAGCTCGATGCCTTCGGCTATGACCTGGGCGCGCGAAGCGGCTGCCATCTTCAGGATGGAGCCGACGAACTCGCGTTTGACCGCGTCCTGATGGATGCCATCGATGAAATGCCGGTCGATCTTCACGTAGTCCGGGCGCAGTTCCGACCACAGGCGCAGGCTGGAGTAACCGGCGCCAAGGTCGTCCAGGGCGATGGAAAAGCCCATGGCGCGATAGTGGTGCAGGGCGGTATCGAGCAGGGCGAAGTCTTCGGTGGGCGACTGCTCGGTGAGTTCGATCACCACCTGGCTTGGCGGAATGCCGAAGGCCTGCAGCAGTTTCAGGGTTTGCCCCGGCTGGTGGCTGGGGTCGAGCAGCGATTCGGGCGAGACGTTGAGAAACAGCTTGCCGTCCAGGCCCTGGGCGCTGAAGGCCTTGCAGGCGCTCTTGCGGCAGGCCATTTCCAGTTCGCTCAGGCGGCCGGCATGGCGGGCGACGGCGAACAGCGTCAGCGGCGAATGCAGCGGGCTGTTGGAGGGGCCGCGGGTAAGCGCCTCATAGCCCAGGATGCGCTGTTCGGAAAGCGAGACGATGGGCTGGAACAGGCTGCTGATGTCGCCGTGAGCGAGGATGTTCCCCAATGCGCTCAACTGCTCGGTGACGGTCATGGGTGCTCTCGATCTGGCAAAAAAACGAAGGGGCCGGTTTTTGGCCGGCCCCTGCATTTCACGACAGTTCGATGACGATTTGATGACGTTAGATGCTTTGCGCTCAGTGCAGCGCGAGTGAGGGGTTGAGTCCCAGATAGTCGAGCAGGATGCGCCCCGATTCGGCCAGGTAGGCGTCATCTTCCGGCGTGCTCTTGCCGTCTTCCAGCGGCAGGGCGTCCTCGTCTTCCTTCTGCAGTTCCTTGAGCGGATCTTCGCCCTTGGCCAGCCGGCGGTTGTTCTCCAGCTTGAGCTGCTTGGCTTCCACCTCGGCCTGGCGGGCACGACGCGTCTGCTCGTTGAGGCTGACGGTGGTTTCGGCCATCAGCTTCTTGGCCAGGCTCAGGCGGTCGCGGGTGAAGACGAAGTCCGGGTCATTGGCCGTGCGCCGGTCATGGCGCACTTTCAGTTCGCTCAGGAAGGGCTTGATCGGGTCCAGTTCGGGCTTGATCGCCGGGCGGATGCTGTCCCAGGGCAGGGCGGCAGGCAGCGCGCTTTCGCCGATGTCCTTGGTATCCATCACGTCGGGGTAGAGGATGTCGGGAATCACGCCCTGGTTCTGCGTGCTTTGCCCCGAGACGCGGTAGAACTTGGCCAGGGTCAGTTTCAGCTCGCCGTGGTTGAGCGGCTGGATGGTCTGCACCGTGCCCTTGCCGAAGGTCTGGCCGCCGAGAATCAGCGCGCGGTGATAGTCCTGCATGGCGCCGGCGAAGATCTCCGAGGCCGAGGCGGACAGGCGGTTGACCAGCACGGCCAGGGGACCGCTGTAGTAGACGCCTTTGCTGTCGTCGGCGAGCACGTCGACACGGCCGTCGGCATTGCGCACCAGCACGGTGGGGCCCTGTTCGATGAACAGACTGGTCAGCTCGGTGGCTTCCTGCAGCGAGCCGCCACCGTTGTTGCGCAGGTCGATCACCACGCCGTCGACCTTTTCGGCCTGCAGCTCGTCGAGCAGGCGTTTGACGTCGCGGGTGGTGCTCTTGTAGTTCGGGTCGCCAGCGCGGAACGCCTTGAAGTCGAGATAGAAGGCCGGCAGCTCGATGACCCCGAGCTTGTAGTCGCGGCCCTCGTGCTTGAGTTCCAGAACCTTCTTCTTGGCTGCCTGCTCTTCCAGCTTGACCGCCTCACGGGTGATGGTGACCACCTTGCTGGTCTGGTCGCTGGGCGGGTTGCTGGCCGGAATCACTTCCAGGCGCACGGTGGAGCCTTTCGGGCCGCGGATCAGCTTGACCACTTCGTCCAGACGCCAGCCGATCACGTCGACCATCTCGCCGTTACCCTGAGCGACACCAACGATCTTGTCCGCCGGGGCGATCTGCTTGCTCTTCTCTGCCGGGCCGGCCGGTACCAGGCGTACGACCTTGACGTGCTCGTTGTCGCTCTGCAGCACGGCGCCGATGCCTTCCAGCGACAGGCTCATGTTGATGTCGAAGTTTTCCGCATTGTCCGGCGACAGGTAGGTGGTGTGCGGATCGTAGGTGGTGGCGAAGGCGTTGATGTAGGCCTGGAACACGTCTTCGCCACGGGTCTGCTTGAGGCGCGCCAGCTGGTTCCGGTAACGCTTCGTCAGCAGTTCCTGGATGTCCTTGGTTTCCTTGCCGGCAATCTTCAGCCGCAGCACTTCGTCCTTGAGGCGTTTGCGCCAGAGCTCGTCGAGTTCGGCGCGATCCTTGGCCCAGGGGGCTTTCTCGCGGTCGACCTGCAGCTCTTCGTCGATGGTGAAGTCGATCTTGTCGACGCCCTTGCCGAGCTCTGCCAGGGCGTAGTCCAGGCGCTCCTGCAGGCGGGTCAGGTGGCGGCGATAGATGGCGAAACCTGGTTCGAGATCGCCGCTCTTGAGCAGATCATCGAACTTGGTTCGCCACTGGTTGAATTCGGCGATGTCGCCGGCGGTGAAATAACTGCGCGTCGGATCGAGCAACTTCAGGTAGTTGTCGTAGATCTGAATCGAGCGCTCGTCATTCAGCGGCGGCTTGTTGTAGTGATGGCGTCTGAGCAATTCCACTACGTTGAGGCTGGCAATCACTTGCTCGCGATCCGGCTGCAGGTAGTCCCAGCCAGGAGCAGTGGTGGTCTTGGCCGCCAACGGCAGGGCACTGAAGCCGAGTACGAGGGCGAGGGCGGTACTTGCAAGGGAGCGCTTCATGCTGATTCGACGTAGTGGCAGGTGATAACGCATATTAGGCCGTAATTGAGGGCGCCAGGTTCCGTTGGCGCTAGACGTAAGCCCGGCGGTCTGCGCCGGGCCCGTTCCACTTGCACTATGGAGGCAGCATGAAGGCATTGCAAGGCGTCGAGGGGCAGGCGCAGTGGCTGGAGCAACCCGCTCAGGCCTGCGACGCGGGGCAGATTCGGGTCAAGGTGGCTGCCGCCGGGCTGAATCGTGCCGACCTGTTGCAGCGTGCCGGTCTCTATCCGCCGCCGCCTGGTGCCAGCCAGGCCCTGGGCCTGGAGTGTTCCGGGGTGGTTATCGAGGTCGGTGCAGGCAGCGCCTGGCAGGTGGGCGATCGTGTCTGCTGCCTGTTGGCCGGCGGTGGCATGGCCGAGGAAGTGGTGCTCGATGCGCGCCACGCCTTGCCGATACCCGAAGGCCTCAGCCTGGTCGAGGCGGCGGTAGTGCCGGAGGTCTATGCCACCGCCTGGCTCAATCTGTTCCAGCTCGGTGCGCTGCGCCCGGGGGAAAAGGTGCTGCTGCATGCCGGCGCCAGCGGCGTGGGCTCGGCAGCCATTCAGCTGTGCAAGGCATTCGGCAGCCCCTGCTGGGTCAGTGTCGGCTCCGCCGAGCGGCTGGCCTACTGCGAGGCGCTGGGAGCGCAGGGTGGAGCGCTGAGAGGCGAGGATTTGCAGAGCCTGCGCGACTTCGGTCCCTACGACGTGATCCTCGATCCGGTTGGCGGGCAGTACGCCGCGCTCAATCTGGAGCTGCTGGCACGTGACGGGCGCTGGATCAACATCGGCCTGATGGGCGGCCGCGAGGCCACCCTGGACCTGGCGCAGGTGCTGGGCAAGCGCATTCAGCTGATCGGTTCAACCCTGCGTAACCGTGACGAGCAGTTCAAGGCGGACCTGCTGCGCGATCTGCAGCAGCAGGTCTGGCCGCTGTTCGCCGAAGGACGATTAAAGCCGCAACTGGAGCGCAGTTTTGCGATCAAAGACAGTGAGGCGGCGTTCGAGACACTCGCCGGTAACCAGGTCGCAGGTAAACTCGCGCTGCTGATTGATCCCACCCTGGTCTGAACCAGGGCTGCAGCCCACGTGCGACGTGGGTTGTAACATCGATTGGTGCATTCAATCGATATCATGGCCGTAATCAATAAGCTTTTTTCCGTTAGGTAGCTAATATAGCGACCGTAGATTTTTCAACCCTCATAGCAACTCACAAGGAGTCAGAGATGTCCCTCATCAATACTCAGATCCAGCCGTTCAAGGTCAACGCTTTCCACGCTGGCGAGTTCATCGAAGTCACCGAGCAGTCCCTGAAGGGCAAATGGTCCGTGCTGATCTTCATGCCGGCTGCCTTCACCTTCAACTGCCCGACCGAAATCGAAGACGCCGCCAACAACTACGCCGAGTTCCAGAAGGCCGGTGCCGAGGTCTACATCGTGACCACCGACACCCACTTCTCGCACAAGGTATGGCACGAAACTTCGCCGGCCGTTGGCAAGGCTCAGTTCCCGCTGATCGGCGACCCCACCCACCAGCTGACCAACGCTTTCGGCGTACACATTCCGGAAGAAGGTCTGGCGCTGCGCGGCACCTTCATCATCAACCCGGAAGGTCAGATCAAGACTCTGGAGATCCACTCCAACGAGATCGCCCGTGACGTGTCCGAGACCCTGCGCAAGCTGAAGGCCGCTCAGTACACCGCCGCCAACCCGGGTCAGGTTTGCCCGGCCAAGTGGAAAGAAGGCGAAGCCACTCTGGCTCCGTCGCTGGACCTGGTTGGCAAGATCTAAATCTGCCAGCTTCCTTTCCGGCCTGTCTCAGGTCGGAAAGGACCCACTCTGCGCTGTCAGGGCCATTACCGGCCCTTGTGGTGCCCGATGCCCGGGCGCGATCCGTCCGGGCATTTTATTGCCCGAATTTTTCGTATTTGAGGAATTTCCGCCATGTTGGACGCCAATCTTAAAGCCCAGTTGAAGGCCTACCTGGAGAAGGTCACCCTGCCGTTCGAGATCGTCGCGTCCCTCGATGACAGCGCGAAATCTCAGGAGCTGCTGGGCCTGCTGCAAGACATCGTCGGCCTGACCGACAAGATCACCCTGAAGACCGACGGCCGCGATGCCCGCCGCCCGTCGTTCTCGCTGGTGCGCCCCGGCGCGGATATCGGCCTGACCTTCGCCGGTATCCCCATGGGCCACGAGTTCACCTCGCTGGTACTGGCGCTGCTGCAGGTTGGTGGCCATCCGTCCAAGCTGGATGCCGACACCATCGCGCAGATCAAGAGCATCGAGGGCAAGTTCGAGTTCGAGACCTACTTCTCGCTCTCCTGCCAGAACTGCCCGGACGTGGTTCAGGCGCTGAACCTGATGGCCGTGCTCAACCCCAATATCCGCAACGTCTCCATCGACGGTGCGCTGTTCCAGGAAGAAGTCGAGCGTCGCCAGATCATGGCCGTGCCGAGCATCTACCTGAACGGTGAGGTGTTCGCTTCCGGCCGCATGGACGTGAAGGAAATCCTCGCCAAGATCGACACCGGCGCCGCCAACCGCGATGCCGAGAAGATGAGCGCCAAGGAAGCCTTCGACGTGCTGGTGGTCGGCGGTGGCCCGGCCGGTGCTGCGGCGGCCATCTACGCCGCACGTAAGGGCATCCGTACCGCGATTGCCGCCGAGCGCTTCGGTGGCCAGGTGCTGGACACCATGGCCATCGAGAACTTCATCTCGGTCAAGGAAACCGAAGGCCCGAAACTGGTGCGCGCGCTGGAAGAACACGTCAAGGAATACGAAGTCGACGTGATGAACCTGCAGCGTGCCTCGGCCCTAGTGCCGGCCAGCAGCGAAGGCGGCCTGCACGAAGTGAAGTTCGAGAACGGCGCCTCGCTCAAGGCCAAGACCGTGATCCTTTCCACCGGCGCGCGCTGGCGTGAAATGGGCGTGCCCGGCGAGCAGGAGTACAAGGCCAAGGGCGTGTGCTTCTGCCCGCACTGCGACGGCCCGCTGTTCAAGGGCAAGCGTGTGGCGGTGATCGGTGGCGGCAACTCCGGCGTCGAGGCGGCCATCGACCTGGCCGGCATCGTCGCCCACGTCACCCTGCTGGAATTCGCCGATACCCTGCGCGCCGACGCCGTGCTGCAGAAGAAGCTGTTCAGCCTGCCCAACGTGACCGTGATCAAGAGCGCGCAGACCACCGAGGTCACTGGCGACGGTCAGAAGGTCAACGGCCTGGTTTACAAGGATCGCACCACCGAGGAGCAGCATCGCGTCGAGCTGGAAGGCATCTTCGTGCAGATCGGTCTGCTGCCCAACAGCGACTGGCTCAAGGGCACCGTCGAGCTCAGCCGCTTCGGCGAGATCGTCGTCGATGCCAAGGGCGCGACCAACATCCCCGGTGTGTTCGCCGCCGGTGACGTGACCACCGTGCCGTACAAGCAGATCGTCATCGCCATGGGCGAGGGCTCGAAGGCATCGCTGAGCGCCTTCGATCACCTGATCCGCCACAGCTGATCGGTTGTTGCAGAAACGAAAAGGCCACCCCTCGGGGTGGCCTTCTTTTTATGTCTACCCAGGAGCCGCTTCGTAGGGTGCGCCGCGCGCACCGATACTCAGGTGCCGCAGCATCGGTGCGCACGGCGCACCCTACGGGCATTGCCGATCAGCGCTTCAGGCCGCCCAGGGTCAGCGGCATCTGACGGTTCACATCCTTGTACAGCAGGTAGCGGAAGCGGCCCGGGCCGCCGGCGTAGCAGGCCTGCGGGCAGAAGGCGCGCAGCCACATGAAGTCGCCGGCTTCCACCTCGACCCAGTCCTGGTTCAGGCGATACACCGCCTTGCCTTCCAGCACGTACAGGCCGTGTTCCATGACATGAGTTTCGGCGAAGGGGATCACGCCGCCCGGCTCGAAGTTGACGATGTTGACGTGCATGTCATGGCGCATGTCGCTGATCTCGACGAAGCGCGTGGTGCTCCAGCGGCCTTCGGTGCCGGGCATGACGATCGGCTCGATATCCTGCTCGTTGGTGACGAAGGCTTCCGGATGGGGCACGCCCTCGACCGGCTGGTAGGCCTTGCGCAGCCAGTGGAAGCGCACGGCCTGGCTGCCGTTGTTGCGCAGCGACCAGTCGCTCTGCGGCGGGATGAAGGCGTAGCTGCCCGGGCGCATGGCGTGCTGGGTGCCGTTGAGGGTCAGGTTGAATTCACCTTCGACGACGAAGATCACGCCTTCGGCGCTCGGGTCCAGCTCCGGCTTGTTGCTGCCGCCATTCGGGCCGACTTCGACGATGTACTGCGAGAAGGTTTCGGCAAAGCCGGTCAGCGGGCGTGCGATGACCCACATGCGCATGTTGTCCCAGAACGGCAGGTGACTGGTGACGATGTCACGCATCACGCCCTTGGGGATCACGGCGTAGGCTTCGGTGAACATGGCGCGGTCGGTCAGCAGTTGTTCCTGACCGGGATGGCCGCCATGCGGGGCGTAGTAGTAGGGCGATTTGCTCATCGAGAGAGTGCCTCGGCGGGTGAATGGCGCAGGGATCTGTCCCCGCGCGGAAAACTGGCTCCCCTGCACTATAGGAATTCGCGGCTGGATTCGGAAATTAAATAGTAGAATGCCTGCCAGTGGGTTTCATGATGGGTGGCGACATGCTCGATCCGGTGCTGTTACGCAGTTTTCTCGCCGTGGTGCAGACCGGCGGCTTTACTCGCGCTGCGGCCAGCCTGCATCTGACCCAGTCCACGGTCAGCCAGCAGGTGCGGCGTCTGGAGGAGCAGCTTGGCGCCGAGCTGCTCGACCGCAGCGGCCGCTACGTGGTGACCACCACCGAGGGCGAGCGCCTGCTCGGTTACGCCAACCGCATCGTCGCACTGATGGACGAAGCCATGCTGGCGCTGGGGCAGAGTGCGGTGGAGGGCGAGGTGCGCCTTGGCGTGCCGGACGATTTCGCTGCCAACAGCCTGACTCCCTATCTGGCCGATTTCGCCGATGCCCATCCGGGTATCCGCCTGGAGATCACCAGCGGCCTCAGTCACGACGTGTGGCGTGCATTCAACGCCGGCGAGCTGGATCTGGCGCTGATCAAGCAGCGTGCCGGCAGCGCCAAAGGCCTG
>NZ_JAODYT010000110.1:0-9209 GCF_029834875.1 Pseudomonas sp. GD04158
ATGCCGCCGAGCCTGCGCCAGACGAGGCCATGCTCGGGATGGGCCGCCAGCCAGCGGGCGAAATCCTGGCGTTGCTGTTCGCTGGCCTCGCCGGAGTCCAGGCACAGCTGCCAGGCAATGGCCTCATCCAGGGCGCGCGCCGATACCCGGTTCATTGCGGCGCTCCATACAGCGCGATGTAGCACTGGCGCAGGCCCTGGGCGAGGTACTGGCGCACCCGCGAGGGCGATACGCCCAGACGCTCGGCGATCTCGGCATGGCCGAGACCGTCCAGGCGGTTGTAGAGGAAGGCGGCGCGCGCCTTGCTCGACAGGTGTCCGAGCAGACGATCGATCTCGCTCAGCTGTTCCAGCGCCAGCGCCTGTTCCTCGGGGCTCGGTTGCAGGGCCTCGGGGGCCAGAGCGAGTTCTTCGAGATAGGCGCGCTCCAGCGCACTGCGCCGGAACTGGTCAATCAGCAAGCCCCTGGCGATGGTGGTGAGCAAGGCACGAGGTTCACGCGGGCTGTGCAGGTCCGGGCGGCCGAGCAGGCGCACGAAGGTGTCCTGACTCAGGTCTTCGGCGCGCTGCGTGCAGTTCAGACTTTTGCGCAGCCAGCCGAACAGCCAGTCGCGATGGTCGCGGTAAAGCAGGCCGACCAACTGCTGATTGCTGGAATCCTGAACCGACACGCGCACCTCGCGAGATCTAAGTTAAGGTGATAATGATTCGCATATGATTGCAGAGGTCATGGTTGCGCGCAATTGCCGAAATGACCGGCGGTGCAGGGGAATGCAAGGGGGGAGGCTGAATCGGTAGGAGCTGCGATGCCCGCGAACGAATGCTTCGCGAGCAACGCTTCCACGAGCGGGACATGGCGGCGGTGGCTACGTACGTTCCTGGCGGCTGCGGGCCAGGGCGTGATTGACGGCCAGCCAGCCCTGTACGGCTTCTTCTCCCATTTCGCTGAACACCCGTTGCAGCAGTCGCGCCTGCTCGCGACGCAGGGCCTGTTCCAGCTTGGCGCCTTCGGCGGTGAAGCCGAGCAGGCGTTTGCGCTTGTCGTCTTCTGCCGCCTCGCTCTGCACCAGGTGCATTTCCATCAGCTGGCGCAGTGGCGTGTTCAGCGCCTGCTTGCTCACGCCCAGGTAGCCCAGCAGCTCCTTCATGCTCAGCCCGGGATACTTGGCGATGAAGAACAGGATGCGGTGGTGCACCCGTGACAGGCCGCGCCTGGCCAGCATCTCGTCGGGCTTGGCGGTGAAGGCCTGGTAGCCGAAGAAGAAAGCCTCCATGGCCGCCTGCTGCACGGCGGGGTTCTTCATCGCCTGCCACCCGGTGCGGCCACCCTGCGGGCCGTCGCTGGGCGAGGATAAAAATTTCTCGGGGAAATTTTTTAGGTCAGTCATATTGACGTATCTCTGGGCGGCGTCGTAGTTTCGGTCAAGCAGTTTGACTTAATTCCAATGACATTTGCACCCCAGGACATCCCATGGCCTTCTCCGAACGCATCGCCCGCCTGAAAAGCTCCCTGATCCGTGAAATTCTCGCCGCGGCGCAGCGTCCGGAGGTGATGTCCTTCGCCGGTGGGCTGCCGGCCGAGCCGATGCTGCCGAAGGTGGACTGGGCCGAGATGCCGGCGAGCATGGGCCAGTACGGCATGAGCGAGGGCGAGCCGGCGCTGCGTGAAGCCATCGCTGCCGAGGCGCGGGCTCTGGGCGTGCCCTGCGAGGCCAGCCAGGTGCTGATCGTCAGCGGCTCGCAGCAGACGCTGGATCTGGCCTCCAAGCTGTTTATCGATCCGGGCACCGAGGTGCTGCTCGAGGCGCCGACCTACCTGGCCGCGCTGCAGGCCTTCCAGCTGTTCGGCGCCGATTGCATCAGCGTGCCGCAGGAGGCCGATGGCCCCGAGCTAGCCGCGCTGCGCCAGCGTCTGGAAACGCACAAGCCGGCTTTCGCCTACCTGATTCCGACCTTCCAGAACCCGTCCGGCACCCGTTACAGCGAAGCCAAGCGCGAAGCGGTGGCGGCGCTGCTCGACGAGTTCGGCGTGACCCTGATCGAGGACGAGCCGTACCGCGAGCTGGTGTTCGACGCCGGCAGCGCCACGCCCATCGTCAGCCGCCTACAGAAGGCCAGCTGGATCTACACTGGCACCGTATCCAAGACCCTGCTGCCGGGCCTGCGCGTCGGCTACCTGATCGCCACCAAGGACCTGTACCCGCACCTGCTGCGCCTGAAGCAGTCGGCCGACCTGCACACCAACCGCATCGGTCAGTGGCAGGCGCTGCAGTGGCTGGGCAGCGAGCAGTACCGTGGCCACCTGGCCGAGCTGCGCGATTTCTACCGCATCCGCCGCGACGCCATGCAGGCCGCGCTGCTGGAGCACTTCGGCGAGCTGGCCGAGTGGCAGATCCCGCAGGGCGGCCTGTTCTTCTGGCTGACCCTCAAGCAGCCGCTGGACACCCGCACGCTGCTCGATGCGGCGCTGGCGCAGAACGTCGCCTTCATGCCGGGCGAGCCGTTCTTCATCGACCCGGATGCCAACCCGGGTCACCTGCGACTGAACTTCAGCCATGTGGCGCCGGAGCGCCTGGGTGAGGGGCTGCGCCGACTGGCGGCGGTGATTCGAGAGGCGCAGGCGAAGTAGAGGTTTGTAGCGTAGGAGCAACTAGCTGGCGACGCTCTCGCTGCGGCGGATCGCCGGCGAGCCGGCTCCTACGAAAACACAAGGAAACACGGGGAGGGCAATGCGATGTACAAGGTCTACGGCGATTACCGGTCGGGCAACTGCTACAAGGTCAAGCTGATGCTGCATCTGCTCGGCAAACCCTACGAGTGGGTGCCTATCGACATTCTCAAGGGCGAAACGCAGAGCGAAGCCTTCCTGGCCAAGAACCCCAACGGCAAGATTCCGGTGCTGGAGCTGGACGACGGCACCTGCCTGTGGGAGTCCAACGCCATCCTCAACTACCTCGCCGATGGTAGCGACTTCCTGCCCCGCGAGCCGCGCCTGCGCACCCAGGTGCTGCAATGGCAGTTCTTCGAGCAGTACAGCCATGAGCCCTATGTTGCCGTGGCGCGTTTCATCCAGCTCTACCAGGGCATGCCCGAGGAGCGCCGCGAGGAACACGCGCGCTGCCTGAAGCTCGGCTACAAGGCCCTGAAGGTGATGGAAAAACAGCTCGAACGCACGCCCTATCTGGTCGGCGAGCATTACTCCATCGCCGATATCGCCCTGTATGCCTACACTCACGTGGCCGATGAGGGCGGTTTCAGCCTCGAAGCCTTCCCGGCCGTGCGCGCCTGGCTCGAGCGTGTGGCCAGCCATCCGCGTCATGTGACCATGCTGGGCTGATCAACCCTCGGAGGCAGCCTGCGCCTTCGCGGCGCAGCGCTGCCGCCACAGCAACGGGCTGACTCCGGTCTCGCGGCGAAAGGTGCGGGTGAAGTGCGACTGATCGCAGAAGCCATGGGCATGGGCAATCTGCGTCAGTGGCTGATCGGTGGTCAGCATCATCGCCCGGGCCGCTTCTATGCGCTTGCGCGCCACGTAGGCCAGCGGCGTGATGCCGAAGGTCTGCTTGAACACATGGGAGAAGTGGCTGCTGCTCAGGTTGAGCTGGGCGGCCAGGTGGCAGGTGCGGATCGGCATATCCAGATGCCGGCTGATGTATTCGTCCAGACGCCGCGTTTGCCAGCGGTTCAGTCCCGCCGCATGGCGCGGGCCGCTCTCGACGCCGCTGTTTGCCTGACGCAGCAGCTCCATGGCCTGGTCGAGGTAGACGTAGGCGCGCAGGGTGTCGTGCTGCAGGGCCGCTCCTGCATCGGCCAGCAGGTCGGCGATCCGTGCCAGCGTCCGAGCATCGTCCAGCGCCTTTGCCAGACAGGGCGCGATGCCCTGAGTTTCTCCGAGCGAGCCCATGTGAAGCCTCCTTGTCTGGTCAGAGACAGAGCATGCGCGGTGGAGCTGTCGGCGCCCAGCTCACAAGGAGGGGAAGAGGGGGAACACTAAAGTGGGGGGCCGACCTCGAGAACGCCGCGCTGCACGGCAATGGCCACGGCGTGGGTGCGATTGTTGGCGCCGAGCTTGTCCATGATCAGGCGCATATGCCCCTTCACCGTGTCCTCGGTGATACGCAGTTGCAGGGCGATGTCGCGGTTGGAATAGCCCAGCGCCGCCGCCTGCAGTACCTCGACCTCGCGGGGGCTGAGGCACTGCTGGCCGATATGCTCGGCCAGTTCGGCGGCGATCTCCGCTGGAATGTGGCGCTTGCCCGCGGCTACCAGGCGAATGGTCTCGACCAGCTCCTTGCGCAGGCTGCTTTTCAGCAGGTAGGCCTGGGCGCCGGCCTGGATGGCATGCAGGGCGCGTACGTCGCCGCGGTAGGTGGTGAGGATGGCGATGCGTGCGCTCGGGCATTCGCTGCGGATGGCCTGGATGCTCTCGATGCCGTTCATGCGCGGCATCTGCAGGTCCATCAGGGTGACGTCCGGGCGCAGGCGGCGGAAGCAGTCCAGCGCCTCCTGTCCATCGCCGGCCTCGCCCACCAGTTCGATATCCGCCTGCGCCGTCAGTACGGCGGCGATGCCCTCGCGCAGCAGCGGGTGGTCATCGGCGACCAGAACGCGGATGGGGGTGGCGATGCTCATGGACGCGGGCTCCTCTTGAATCTTTTCCAGTGTAGCCGGCGGCGGGCGGGAGGCTCTCCGCATCGATAGGCCAGTTCGCCGGCCAGGGTCAGATGCACCTGGCTGCCACTCCCGTGGATGCCGTGAATGTCGAGGGTGGCGCTCATCTTGGCGGCGCGTTCGTGCATGCCTTGCAGGCCCCAGTGGTCGAGGGCCTTGCTGCTATCCAGCTGATCGGCGCGAATGCCGCGGCCATCGTCGGTCACCAGCAGTTCGAACTGACGCGGGTCATAGTCCAGCTGCACTTGCACGAGGCTGGCGTGGGCGTGGCGAAAGGCGTTGCCGACGGCCTCGCGTGCCAGCAGGTAGAGCTCATCGTGGACCACCGGATGCAGCGCAAGGGGCGTGCCCTTTACCTCGACCCGATAGGCCACGCCCGGATGATCGAGCAAATGCTCCAGCTCGCGTAGTGCCTTGGGCAGGTCGGCAGAGGCCTGACGTACGTTGCGCAGGTCGCGCACCCGCTCGCGCCCCTCGTTGATCACCTGGTCGGCGCGGTCCAGTGCCTTTTCCAGCAGGCCGCGGCTGGGCTGTTCGGCAGGCAGGCTGTCGGCGGCGGCCTGCACGTGCAGCATCAGCCCCTGCACACCCTGCAGCAGGGTGTCGTGCAGCTCGCGGGCGATGCGCTCGCGCTCCTCGTGGCGTTCTTCCAGACGCGTGCGCAGGTGCTCCGCGGCGCGCCGCATGTTGCTGCGGTAAATCAGATGCAGGGCGCCGAGCAGGGCGATGCCGAGCGACAGCAGGAACCACGGCTGGCGGTAGAACACCGGGCCGATGCTGAAGTCGAGTTCGGCGTCGCGTTCGCTGGGTACGCCGTTCTGGTTGAGGGCGCGTACCCGAAAGCGGTAGTCGCCTGCCGGTAGATCGGTATAGACGGCCTGGCGCTGACGGCCAGCGGAATGCCAGGTGTGATCGAAACCGTCGAGGCGATAGAGAAAGTGCAGGCCTTCGGGCGCCGACAGGCTCAGCGCGCCGTAGTGAATGATCAGGCGCTGGCTGCTCGACGGCAGCACGGGGCTTGTACTGGTCGGCAGTGCGGCGCCATCCACCACCAGCGATTCGATGCGTACGCGCGGCGGCGCGCTTGCCTGCTGGGTACGCCGTGGGTCGAGACCGACCACGCCGTTGCGGGTGACGAACCACAGCTGGTCATCGCCGACGCGCACCGCTGTGGGCAGCGGCAATACCTGATGGGGATCATTGGCCAGGCCTCCCTGCGCAGCGTAGGTCCGGTAGCGGATGTGATGCGCCGGATTTTCCAGGGCCTGGGCGATCTCCGCGGCGGGCAGCTGGAAGATGCCGCCCTTGCCCTGCAGCCAGAGATCTTCGCCCGCTTCGACCTGCACCGGGACGATGGCGTAGAGGTTGTCGAACAGACCGTTGTCCGGCAGCGGCAGACGCTGAAAGCGCTGCCCGTCGAAGCGCGCCAGGCCCCGCTGGCCGCCGACCCAGGCATGCCCAGGCAGATGGGCCATGGCGGTCACATGGCCGACATCCAGGCCTTCTGCCGCGCCCCAGTGGCGTTCGCCACCGTCGTCGTGGCTGACCAGCAGGTTGTCGCGATAGCCGAACCAGCGGCCGCCATCGGGGGCCAGGGCGGCGCTGACCGGCATCTGCTGCGCCGGCTTGGCGCTCGGCGGCGGCAGCCCGTGCCAGCGCCCGTCGCGCAGGACGAACAGGCCCTGACGATTGACCGACAGCCACAGCTCGCCCTGGCGATCCACCAGCATGGCGCGCACCGCGGAGTCCAGGCTGCGTTGCACCGGCAGCTCGGCGACCTTCTGCAGGCTTGCGCCCTCGCTGCGCCAGATGCCCTGCGGGCCGGCCAGCCAGGCGTTGCCCTGGCTGTCGCGGGCGGTGGCGCTGATCGGCGTCTGCAGCGGCAGATGCTGCAGACCGTCGCGATCCAGGCGCATCACCGGCAGGTTGCTGCTGCCGGCCCAGAGCGTGCCGGCCTGATCCGCCACCAGGGCCAGGTTCTGTGCATTGGCGGGCAGGCCCGCTGGTTGCAGCGGCCGGTCGCGCAGGCGATCCAGACCATCGTGGGTGCCTACCCAGAGGCTGCCTTCGCTGTCCTGATGCAGCGGCGCAACGAGGTCGGAGCTGAGCCCGTCGCGGGCGGAGAAACGTTCGAGAGTGCCGAAACCGCCCGATTCATGGCGATTCGGCTGCGCCGCATGCAGCAGGCCGTGGCCGGCGGTACTCAGCCACAGAGCGCCCCGTTGGTCGAACAGCAGGGCATTGACCGACTCGCCGACCTCGATGCGAATGGCCTGCCCGGTCGAGGTATCCAGCCGCAGTACCGACTCGCCGTCGCGTTCGGCCAGCCACAGCGCGCCATCGGGGGCCTGGACGATCTGGCGGGGACGCCTGACCGCGATGCCGCTGTCGCGCAGCGTCCGGGCGCCGGGCTCCAGCGTATAGAGGCGTTGCTCGTCGGCCACCCATAGCCGGCCGTTGCTATCGATCAGCAGGGCATAGGCGTTCGTGCCGACGAAGCCGGTTTCGCTGGAAAGCTGTTGCCAGCTCTGCCCATCGAAGCGCAGCAGGCCATCGTTGGCCGCGGCCCAGAGCTGACCGTCGGCGCTCTGCGCCAGGGCGTAGATGGTGCCGCGGCCCAGGTCGAAGGCGGCCGCGACCTCGCCCTCGGCGTCGATCAGACGCACGCCGCCATTGCGCAGGCCGACCCACAGACCCTGGTCGCTGGCCAGCAGGGTGGAGACTATGCCCAGTTCCTGACCATCGGCAGCGAGGTAGCGGGTGAAGTCGAGGCCGTCGAAGCGGTACAGCGAATCATGGGTGCCGAGCCACAGATAGCCGTCGCGGGTCTGCGCCAGTGCGCCGATCTGGCTGGGGCTGTGGTCGTTGTGCGTCCAGCGGCGATGTTCGAAGCGCTGTTCCAGTTCGCTGCCGTGGGCGCGAGCGGTGGCCCAGATGAGCAGGCACAGCAGAGCCAGTGCCGCGAACAGATGTTGAAGCGGCGAGGCGAGTGGCGACTCAGAAGCGTCCAAGCTGGTCTTGTGCCCATTCGATGCAGTAGTCGGCAATTGTTTCCCAACCCGGTTCGGCAATCAGCCAGTGGCTGTAGCCCCTGAAATGTTTGAACGTGGTGACGGCCGTCGAGCCCCGGTGGCGTCGATAGGCCGCCGCGACAGTGCTGGCGCGGACGGTGCGGTCCGCGCCCGCTGCGATCAGCAACAGCGGCGGACGATTGGCGTTGCTGAAGTCGATACGGCTACCGATGCCCAGCGCGTTGTCGAAGAATACCCGGGCCGGTGCCGGCACGATATGCCGCGCGTATGCAGCGGCTTGCCGTTCCGGCGTCAGCGTCTGCGCCATGTTGCGCACGAAATGTTGCGGGCTCATGTGCAGCACGCCCCGGCAGAGCGTCCGGCGCAGCAGCCAGGGCCCGCTGTCGCGCAACCCTTCCAGCCCGCCCTGGGCCGGCGGTGCGATGGCGATACCGGCGCTGCCCAGGCCGCGGTCGAGTAGCAACTGCACCAGCAGGCCGCCAAGGTCGTGGCCGATCAGCAGCGGCGGGTGTGCGAAGGTGCGAAGGTGCTCTTCGTAATGGGCGAGAAGGGCCGCGACACTCAGGCGGGTCATTGCTCTCGGCGGTTGGCTGCGCTGGCGTGCCAGGTCGGTGTCGAGCGAGGGCCAGGCTGGCGCGCTGCAGCTGTAGCCGCAGGCCTCGAAACGACGGCGAAAGCGGCTCCAGATCAGCGGGGTGAGCCAGGTCCCGTGAATGAACAGGGCCTGGCGGCTCATGGCGGTGAGCGTCCAGTCGCTGCTGTGCCGTCATGGCTGACCGTGGGCATGCTGCATGTCCGAATGCTCTGGCGCCTGCTTGCCCGGCATCAGGAAGTGGTCGATGCGTATCGCGACCCCGGCGCTCTGGAACTGCCTGGCCGCCGCCTCGATGCGTTGCTCGGCGCGGGTCACCCGGCCGTGGTGGCGCAGGTGTTCGAGCCAGGACTCGTCGAAGAAGAACTCCTGCCAGTGGCGCGGGTTCTCGCTGCTCTGCACCAGACCCCAGGAGAACGCACCGTTGCGCCGACGCATGCGCGCCACCTCGCTCATTGCCTGGCGAAAGGCCGAGGCATGTTCCGGCGCGATGTCGTAGTGCAGGGTGACCATCACCGGGCCGCGCTCGAGGTCGGCTTCGTCGGCCAGGATCGGCGCCGGCCAGTGCAGCGAAGGGGCGAGATCCTCGGCTTCGGTAACCGGCAGCGGAAAGCGCGACGTCAGCAGCCCGCCCAGCGCCAGACAGCCGGCCGCGGCGAACAGGGCGAGGGGAATCGACGCCTGGCTGGCGACGAAGCCCCACAGCGCGCCGCCGGCGGCCATGCTGCCGAAGAACACCAGGATATAGATGGAAAGGGCGCGCGCCCTTACCCAGTCCGGTACCGAGGTCTGCGCGGCGACCTGCAGGCTGGACAGCACGGCGATCCACGCCGCGCCGCTGAGCAGCATCACCGGCAGCAGGGCGGCGAAGTGGCGCAGGCTGGCCAGGGCCAGCAGCACCAGGGCGTAGAGCAG
>NZ_JAODYT010000111.1:0-9147 GCF_029834875.1 Pseudomonas sp. GD04158
GTCACCGGCGGCAGACCGGCGGCGAGCAACGCCGGGAAGGAGAAGAAGGTGCCGCCGCCGGCCAGGGCATTCATGCCGCCAGCGGCGAAACCGGCGAGGACCAACAACAGTAGATCGGGCAGGGACATGGCGCAGGCTCGCACAAAAAGAGTGCAGCATAGGGCTGACCATTCGGTCAGCCAAGTGCGACCAAAGTGCGGTGGCCGGGCTGAGGCAGCGCTTGCGGCAGGATCGGATCATTCCAGTTCAATAGCCGCGATCCGTCACTCGCTGTGCTTTGTCGAGATCGCCCGCCAGCGCCGTTTCGCCAAGGCCGCCGATGCCCTGGCGGTGAGCCAGCCGGCGATTGCCAGGGCGCTGCGACGCTGAACAGCGGCCTGCGTGGCGGCGAAGAGGCAGGGCGCGCCCCGTCAGCGACCGACCCGTGGTCGCCACAGGCGCAGATAGGCTTCCTCGTGGCTGGTGTCGAGTTCGATGCTGATGTTCTCGCTCTCGCGCAACACTTGCGCGGTGATCAGCAGGGGTTGGCCGACGAAGCCGCTGGGCGGTTGGCCGGCGAAGGCGCGGTTGAGTTCGTCCACCAGTTGCCAGCCATGGGCACCGAGGGGTTCGGCAACCGTGGCGATCTGCTGCGACAGCCCCGAATGGATGCGCCCCAGGGCCTTGGAGGAACCGTCGCCGGCCGAGACCAGGAGGATGTCCTTGCGCCCGAGGCGCGCCAGCGGCAGGTGCATATGGTCGAAGTACACATCGTTGATCGCCAGCGTGTGGGTCCAGGCGGCGCCAAAGCGCCGCTGCAGCTGCTCGACGCGCGCGTCCAACTCTGCCGATGCGCGGGAAATGGCCAGATCCTCGATGCTCAGCACCTTACAGTGCGGGCAGGCATCCACGCGCTCGGCCATGCGCATGGCCTTGGTGGTGGCGATGGCGAACTGGCTGTCGTTGAAGATCACCACGCCGATCGGTTCGTCGCCGATCACCATATCGGCCGCCATGTCCGCGACCACCAATGGATCGGTAGTGACATTGCTGAACAGCCACTCGGTCGGGCCGGGCTGGCCGCCGGCGTGCCATCCGACCACGGGGATATCGCGTTGCTGCAACAACGCCGGTGGCGTGCCCAGCGCCGGCAATCCGAAACCGCCCAGTACCACGCCGTCTGGCGCGGCCTCCAGGGCCAGATCGGTAATGCGCCGCAATTCGTCGGCATCACCCCGGCCGTCCAGCGCTCTGACCTGCCAGCCGAGCAGCTTGGCGGCGCGCTCGAAGCTGCGGTAAACCCCCACCACGCCGCCATTGCGGAAGTCGGAGGCGAGGAAGATCACGCGTTTGTCGGACTGGGCGGGCGGGCCATCCGGCGGACCGACCCATTGCGAGTGGGCGACGGTGACCAGAAGACCGACCAGTACGGCCATCGTCAAAAGACGCAATTTGCCTGTTTTCATATGGCCCGCCTTGCCGACTCGGCGCAGTGCTGGCGTTGTGCTGTTAAGCATAGTGACAAAGGCCAGATGGCGTGCGGGCGACGCCAGGCCGGCCGTCTGCTCCGTTATGCTTGCGCGCTGTCGTTCCCCGTTCGGAGCGTAGCGGCGCCGACGCAGTAGACCGGCTCGGTTTCCTGCATGTACCTGTCGCAGGTTCCCGGTACCACTGCCGCCCGGGCAGTTCCGTCCATGTCGTTGAGGCGAATTGCAGGCATAAAAAAGCCGGCTTGTGGCCGGCTTTCGGAGGTGGTCAGGGCTTATTTTTGGTAAGCCGCGACTGCCTTGTGGATCAGGCCGCGGGCTTCTTCAGCGCCGCCCCAGCCTTCTACCTTGACCCACTTGCCCTTCTCCAGATCCTTGTAGTTCTCGAAGAAGTGCTTGATCTGCTCGATCAGCAGCGGGGGCAGGTCGGTGTATTCCTGAACGTCCTTGTACAGAACGGTCAGTTTGTCGTGCGGAACGGCAACCAGCTTGGCGTCGCCGCCGGCTTCGTCGCTCATGTGCAGTACGCCGACCGGACGAGCGCGGATCACCGAACCCGGAGCGACCGGGTAGGGGGTCACGACCAGCACGTCGAGGGGGTCGCCGTCGTCAGCCAGGGTGTGCGGGATGAAACCGTAGTTGGCCGGATAGAACATCGGGGTGGCCATGAAGCGATCGACCATCAGGCAATCGCTGTCGTGGTCGATTTCGTATTTGATCGGCGCGTGATTGGCCGGGATCTCGATGGCAACGTAGATGTCGTTCGGCAGGTCTTTGCCAGCCGGGATCTTGCTGTAGCTCATGGGGGAACTCCCAGGGAGGGCCAAAAAAGTGGGGCGGATTATAGGCACATTCGCGCGGGGTGACTACGCCGGCTTACTCAGCCATTGGTCGCGTTTTCGACCATCCGGTAGTCCTGGTGTTCAGCTTGCAGGCGTTGCAGCCGAGCCAGCGGGTCCTGGCGATAGAACAAGGTCAGTTGCCGGTAGACCTCGGGGAAGGCCTCGGCCAGCAGATCCGGGGCGCTGAAGAAGTATTCGCTGGTCACGGCGAAGAACTCGGCCGGGTCTTCGGCGGCGTAGGGGTCGATGGCCGTTTCGGCATCGGGGTCGGCGTCCAGTTGCGCATTCAGCGCGTCATAGGCGCTCTGCATGGCATTGGCCCAGTCCTGCACGCGCATGTCGCGGTGCAGCGGCGGCAGGCCGTTGGCACCACCTTCGAGCATGTCCAGCTTGTGCGCTAGCTCATGGATCACCAGGTTGTAGCCCTCCCAGCTGCCACTGGCTTCCACGCCGGGCCAGGCCAGGATCACCGGGCCCTGGTGCCAGGCCTCGCCGCTGCGTGGGTCGTCCCATTCATGTTCGACCCCGGCAGCGTCGCGGTGGCGCTGCGGGCTGACGAAGTCATCCGGGTAGAGCACGATTTCGTGAAAGCCCCGGTACCAGTCCAGCTCGCCCAGGTGCAGCAGCGGCAGCTGCGCCTGCGCCGCCAGCAGCAGGTGCTCGACGGGGCCGATTTCGACGCCGGGCAGGGCGGTGAGATGCTTGTCATGCAGAAACAGCACGGCACGCTCGCGCAATCGCTGCTGTTCGTGCTCGTCCAGGCCGTCGAGGATCGGCAGACGCCGGCAGACTTCGGCCCAGTGGGCGGGATCGATGGGGTTGCGTTCGAGGATACGGTTACGGCGCCAGGCCTTTAGGGACCACATGCATGCGGGCTCGGGAGGACGATGCCGTCACCATAAGGGCGGCCGGCCTTCGCCACAAGCCGGCATGGCCCGTATTGCGCCTCGCGCCCGGCGCTCAGTCGACGTGGATCGGCAGCACGTAGTTCTTGAACTGCTCGTCCTCGACGAAGCCGATGGACTCGTAGACCTTCTGCGCCACTTCGTTGTCGCGGCTGGTGGCCACGCGCATGCGCACGGCGTTGGTGTCCCTGGCCATCTTCTTCGCGGTCTGCAGCAGGCGGTCGGCGACCAGCTGGCGCCGCGCATCCTCGGCCACGTAGATGTCGTTGAGGATCCACACGCGCTTGAGCGACAGCGACGAATAGCTGGGGTAGAGCTGGCAGAAACCGAGCAGCTTGTCCTCGTCGTCGGCCAGGGCCAGGTAGATCACCGACTCCTTGCGCCGCAGGCGCTTCTCGAGGAACTTGCGCGACGACTCGGGGTAGGGCAGTTCGTTGTAGAACTCGCGGTATTTGACGAACAGCGGGGTCAGCAGGTCCAGGTGCTCCAGGGTGGCTTGGACGATGCGCATGGCGGGCCTCGGCTTCTGTGATTGAACTGGATGGACGATGCAGCTGTTGTGCCAGCAGACCAGCCGATGCTGCCTCAAAGCCAGTTGAATGCGCAATCCAAGCAAGCGTTTGATTTCAGCCGGTCGGCAACTTGCTCGCGGCGCCTGGGTCTGAGCAGGGCGCAGCAGCCGCCCGGTGGGCGCTGTGCTAACCTGCCGCCATCGCTTCACGCCCCCGCGTCGGGCTTCATAGAGGTCATTCATGCACATCCATATTCTCGGCATCTGCGGCACCTTCATGGGCTCGCTCGCCGTTCTGGCCAAGGAACTCGGCCACCGTGTCACCGGCTCCGACGCCAATGTCTACCCGCCCATGAGCACCCAGTTGGAAGCCCAGGGCATCGAGCTGATGCAGGGTTATGACCCGGCGCACCTGCAACCGGCGCCCGACCTGGTGGTTGTGGGCAACGCCATGAGCCGTGGCAATCCCGCAGTCGAATATGTATTGAACAAGGGCCTGCCCTACGTTTCCGGCCCGCAGTGGCTGGCCGACCATGTGCTGCAGGGGCGCTGGGTGCTGGCGGTGGCCGGCACGCATGGCAAGACCAGTAGCTCGAGCATGCTGGCCTGGGTGCTGGAGCATGCCGGCATGAGCCCGGGCTTTCTGATCGGCGGTGTGCCGCAGAACTTCGGTATCTCGGCGCGTTTGGGCGATACGCCGTTCTTCGTGGTCGAGGCCGACGAGTACGACAGCGCCTTCTTCGACAAGCGCAGCAAATTCGTCCACTACCGCCCGCGCACGGCGATCCTCAACAACCTGGAGTTCGATCACGCGGACATCTTCCCGGACCTGGCGGCCATCGAGCGGCAGTTCCACCATCTGGTGCGCACCATTCCCAGTGAGGGCCTGGTGATCCACCCGGCCAGCGAAACCGCACTGGCGCGGGTGATCGAGATGGGCTGCTGGACGAAGGTCGAGACCACTGGTGACGGCGGGCAGTGGCAGGCACGCCTGCTCAGCGCCGATGGCTCGCGCTTCGAGGTGAGCTTCGATGGCAAGGTCGAGGGCGTGGTGGAGTGGCAACTGACCGGCCAGCACAACGTTGCCAACGCCCTGGCCGTGCTTGCGGCGGCGCGCCATGTCGGCGTGGTGCCGGCGCTGGGCATCGAAGCGCTGGGCAAGTTCATCAACGCCAAGCGGCGTATGGAGAAGGTTGCCGAGGTCAGCGGCGTGACCATCTTCGACGATTTCGCCCACCATCCCACGGCCATCGCCACCACGCTCGATGGCCTGCGCAAGCGTGTCGGCGACGACACCCAGGTGATCGCGGTGATCGAGCCACGCTCCAATTCGATGAAGCTCGGTGCTCATCGCGACGGCCTGGCCGAGTCGGCCGAGCAGGCCGATGCGGTGTTCTGGTACGCACCGCCGAATCTCGGCTGGGACCTGGCGGCCACCGTGGCGCGGGCGCGCAACCCGACGCGCGTGTGCGACTCGCTGGAGTCGATCATCGACGGCGTGAAGGCCCTGGCGCGCCCCGGCACCCAGGTGGTGATCATGAGCAACGGCGGCTTCGGCGGCCTGCATGGCAAGCTGGCAGCAGCTCTGGAGGGATAAATGTCTGGCCCTGAGAGAATAACCCTGGCCATGACCGGCGCCTCCGGCGCGCAATACGGCCTGCGCCTGCTCGATTGCCTGGTGCAGGAAGAGCGCGAGGTGCACTTTCTGATCTCCAAGGCCGCGCAACTGGTGATGGCCACCGAAACCGACGTGGCGCTGCCGGCCAAGCCGCAGGCCATGGCGCAGTTCCTCACCGAATACACCGGCGCAGCGCCGGGGCAGATCCGCGTCTACGGCAAGGAAGACTGGATGGCGCCAGCGGCCTCCGGCTCCGGCGCGCCGACGGCCATGGTGGTGGTGCCGTGCTCAACCGGCACCCTGTCGGCCATCGCCACCGGCGCCTGCAACAACCTGATCGAACGCGCCGCCGACGTGGCGCTGAAGGAGCGTCGCCAGCTGATTCTGGTACCGCGCGAGGCGCCGTATTCGAGCATTCATCTGGAGAACATGCTCAAGCTGTCCAACCTGGGCGTGACCATCCTGCCGGCTTCGCCCGGTTTTTATCACCAGCCGCAAACGCTGGATGACCTGGTGGACTTCGTGGTTGCGCGTATCCTCAACTGCCTGGGCATTCCCCAGGACATGCTGCCGCGTTGGGGCGAGCATCATATGGTGTCGGATGACTAGCACCCTGCGCCTGCTCGTTTGCGCCGTGGCGCTGCTGAGCCTGACCGGCTGCGCCACGGTGCGCACGCTGGATGCGGCCAAGCCCGATGCGCCGGTGGTCTACGCCGGCACGCGGCTGGACTGGTATGCGCTCAATGGCGGTTGCTGCCCGCTGGATCGTTTCGGCGCCGCGGCGCCGCGCTACCCGGGGCTGGATCTGCCGGCCAGTGCGCTGCTCGATACGCTGTTGCTGCCATTCTCGCTGGCCACCGCGCTGGGGGTGAGCCTGGGCGTCAGCGGCGGGTTGTAGGCCAACGAGATACGCCCCTTTCTGATAACCGGCCCCGGATGCAATCCGGGATGGTGCCATGGCGCCGTAGGGTGCGCTGTGCGCACCGGTTTTCTGCGGCGGTACGCATGGCGCGCACTCAGGTTGCAGCGTTGGAGGTAATCCGGAAAGCCCGGTGCGCGCGGCGCACCCTACGTCGCCCGTTCAGCAGGGCTCCGTTTCCACTTCCTGGCACACGTCGATCCACTCGGCGTCCACCAGTTCGGCCAGGCGTTGCGGGCTGATGCGCACGGCGCTGTGGGTGGCGCCGGCAGCCGGCAGCACTTCGTCGAAGGCCAGCAGCGAGCGGTCGCAGTAAACGCTCAAGGGGGTGGCCAGGCCGAACGGGCAGACGCCGCCGACCGGATGGCTGGTCAGCTCGATCACCGTCTGCGCATCGAGCATGCGCGCCTTGGCGCCGAAGCATTCCTTCATCTTGCGGTTGTCGATGCGCGCGTCACCGCGGGCGACGATCAACACGTCGCGCTCGGCGATGCGAAAGGCCAGGGTCTTGGCGATCTGCCCCGGCGATACGCCATGCGCTTCGGCCGCCAGCGCCACGGTAGCGGTGCTGGTGTGCAGCTCGATGATCGCGATGTCGGGCGCCTTGGCGGCGAAGAAGGCGCGTACAGAGGCCAGGCTCATGAAGCGATTCCCCAGGGCTGTCGAAGTGGGCACGGCACGACGGCCTGCTAGCCAGGCGTAGCCCCTCCCTGGGACGCTGGTGTGGTCGTGACCACGGCGAAAAACAAGCGGCCATGCTCGCGCTGCATGACCGGCTCGTCAAGGCCCGATGGCGTCAGTTTGCCAGCAGATGCACCGCGTTCGTCGCCGCATCGAGGCCGTAGCGGCCTTTTTCGTCTCGCGTCACCCGTCCCATGGCCACGTCGGGGTCGTGGGTGAATACCAGACGACCACCACGGGCGACCAGATCGGCCAGCAGCGTCTCCTTCTCCTCGATCAGGCCTTCGGGGAATCGGTCGTAGCCCATGGTGATCGGCAGGTGCGCCCAGGGCGCGCCGGGGATCAGGTCGCCGGGAAACACCACCGGCCCGCCCGGCATGGCCACTTCCGGCAGCAACTGGCCGGGCGTATGGCCGTCGCTCCAGTGCAGGCGCCAGTCTGGGCCGAGCAGCTCGCAGCGGTCGGTTTCGTCGATCAGCAGCAGGCGGCCGCTGTTTTCCAGCAGATCGAGCAGTTCCGGGATATAGGAGGCTCTATCCCGGGCGTGTGGATTGCAGGCGCGCTGCCACTGGCGACGGCCGGTGAGGAAGCGGGCGTTGGGAAACAGCAGGCGCGCGGGTTGGTCCGCCTGCCAGGCGGCGAGCAGGCCGCCGGCATGATCGAAGTGCAGGTGGGTGAGCACCACGATGTCGATGTCGGCATCGCTCAAACCGACCTTCGCCAGTTCGTCGAGCAGCACGTGGTGGTCTTCCTGCACGCCGAAGCGCTGTTTCAGCTCGGGGCTGAAGAAGGCGCCGATGCCGGTTTCCACCAGGATGTTGCGCTCGTCTTCCTGCACCAGCAGGGCGCGGCAGCCGAGGTCGATGCGGTTCAGTTCGTCGGCCGGCATCCAGCGCTGCCAGAGGGCCTTGGGCGCGTTGCCGAACATGGCGCCGCCATCGAGTTTCTGGCTGTTGCCGGTCAGGGTGGTCAGGGTTCGCATGGGGTTTCTCTTGTTCTTGTCCGTTCGCGGCGATTGTTTCAGCGTTCGATGGCCAGGGCCACACCCTGGCCGCCACCGATGCACAGGGTGGCCAGGCCGCGGCGGGCATCGCGGCGCTGCATCTCGTGCACCAGGCTGACCAGGATGCGGCAGCCGGAAGCGCCGATGGGATGGCCGAGGGCGATGGCACCGCCATTGACGTTGACCTTGGCGCTGTCCCAATGCAGTTCGCGACCGACGGCGATGGCCTGGGCGGCGAAGGCTTCGTTGGCCTCGATCAGGTCGAGCTGTTCCAGGCTCCAGCCGGCGCGCTCTAGCGCCTTGCAACTGGCGAATACCGGGCCGATGCCCATCACTGCCGGATCGACCCCGGCGCTGGCGTGTGCGGCGATGCGCGCCAGCACCGGCAGTTGCAGTTCATCTGCCTTCTCGGCGCTCATCAGCAGCACGGCGGCGGCGCCGTCGTTGAGCGTCGAGGCGTTGCCGGCGGTCACCGTGCCGTCATTCTTGAACGCCGGGCGCAGCTTGCCCAGGCTGTCCAGGCTGGTGCCGGCGCGCGGTTGTTCATCCTGGGCAAAACGCAGCGGTTCGGCGCCGCGCTGGGGGATTTCCACCGGGACGATTTCGCCGGCGAAGCGTCCGGCGTCGATGGCCGCCTGGGCACGCTGCTGCGAACGCAGGGCGAAGGCGTCCTGCTCGGCGCGGGTGACGCCGTACTGCTCGGCCAGATTCTCGGCGGTGATACCCATGTGGTAATTGTTGAAAGCGTCCCACAGGCCGTCCTGAATCATCGTGTCGACCAATTGCGCATGGCCCATGCGCAGGCCGCTGCGGGTGCCGGGCATGACATAGGGCGCCAGGCTCATGTTCTCCTGGCCGCCGGCGATGATGATCTCGGCGTCGCCGCCACGAATGGCCTGAGCGCCAAGGATCACCGCCTTGAGGCCGGAGCCGCAGACCTTGTTCAGGGTCATGGCCGGCACCGTATGCGGCAGACCGGCGAGCAGCACGCTCTGCCGGGCCGGGTTCTGCCCGGAGCCTGCTGTGAGCACCTGGCCGAGAATCACCTCGTCGATCTGCTCGCCTGCAATACCGGTGCGGGCGAGCAGTTCACGAATCACCGCGGCGCCCAGCTGTGGCGCGGGTATGCGGCTCAACGCACCCTGAAAGCTGCCGATGGCGGTACGGCAGGCGGCGACTATCACGACTTCACGCATAAGGAC
>NZ_JAODYT010000112.1:0-9139 GCF_029834875.1 Pseudomonas sp. GD04158
GCCCATGAGCTGCAGCTGCTGCAGGACGCCGAGCGGCTGTCGCCCGCCTTGCTGCAATTGCTCGGCGAGAGGCCGGCCACGCAGAAGGCAGGCTCGACCAGTACGCCGCAGCGCCTGCCGGCGCAGCTCAGCGCGGCCCAGTGCCAGGCGCTGGCCAATGCCGCGCGCTATCCGCTGAGCCAGATTTCCGGGCCGCCCGGTACCGGCAAGAGCTACAGCCTGGCGGCCCTGGCCCTGGATCGCTACCTGCAGGGCGAGAGCGTGCTGCTGGTCAGCCGCAGCGCCCAGGCGGTGCGAGTGATCGCGCACAAGCTGCGCGAAGATTTCGGCCTGCGCGACGGCGTGCTCGAGGGCGATGGCCAGAGCCTGCGCCAGGTCCTGCGCGAACGCCTGGAGCGGTTGCTGCAGGGCGAATTCGAGTGGGTGTCGGAGCAGGCCGAAGAGCGCCAGCGCAGCGAGCTCCAGGTGCTGACCCAGGCCGAACGGCGGCTGTCGGTGGATTTTCGCCAACGCTGCGAGCAGGCCGTGCGCTGGAGTCGTGTGCTGCTGCGGGCCGAGCGCGGCAGCCTGGCCTTCTGGCAGCGCTGGCTGCAGGTGCCCTGGGTGCGCAAGCGTATCGGCACCAGCGTGCGCCCCTGGGCATTGCTGGACGAACTGCGCGATTGTCAGCGGCGCCGGCAGCAGCTCAGTCGCGAGCACCTCAACAGTCATCGCGCGCTGAACCTCAAGCGTCTGCTGGTCAGTGACCGTGCGCTGTTCGTGCGTTACAACCAGGCCATCCGCGCGCGCAATTCACAGCGCCAACTGGCCCTGTTCGAGGATATCGACCCGGCGCGCCTGCTGGCCGCCTTCCCAATCTGGGTGGTGACCCTTGACGAGCTGCACCGGCTGCTGCCGCTGCGCCCGGAGCTGTTCGACGTGATGGTGATGGACGAGGCGACCCAGTGCGACATCGCCTCGGCGCTGCCGGCCTTCCAGCGCTGCAAACGTGCCGTGGTCACCGGTGATGCGCGTCAGCTGCGGCATATCTCCTTCCTTTCCCGCGTGCGCGAGACGCAGCTGTTGCAACGTGCCGGCCTGCAGGCCGAAGAGCGCGAGGCCTGGAGCTACCGCGACAACAGCGTACTGGATCTGGTCGGCCTGCAACTGGCCAGCCAGGAGGCGGTGGTCTTTCTCGACGAGCATTTCCGCAGCCGTCCGGCGCTGATTCGCTTCAGCAACGAGCTGTTCTACGACCAGCGCCTGCGGGTGATGAAGGAGCGGCCCGGCGGTGAGGCCTGCGACAGCCTGCAGCTGCTGCGCCTCGAGGGCCAGCGTGGGCGCAACGGTGCCAACGAGGCGGAAGTGGAGCGGGTACTGGAACTGATCGCGGCGCATCTGGCCGAGTATCGCGGCAGCCCGCTCAAGCCCAGCATCGGCGTACTGTCGCCGTTTCGCGATCAGGTCGAGCGCATCCGCCTGCGCATCGGCGAAACCCTGCCGCTGGAGCAGCTGCGCGAGTTCCGTCTGCTGGTGGATACGCCTTACGGCTTCCAGGGCGAGGAGCGCGACCTGATGATTCTCAGCTTCGCCATCGATGGCGAGGCCAGCCAGGCTGCGGCCTATCTGAATCGCGCCGATCTGTTCAACGTCGCCATCACCCGCGCCCGCGAGCGCCAGGTGCTGCTGTTCAGCGGCGACGAACGCCAGTTGCCGGCCACGCACCTGCTACGCCGTTATCTGGAATACCTCGAGAAGCCCGGCGCCGTCTGGCAGCCCGGCGCCACCGATGCGGCGCGGCAGAGCCTGTGCCAAACGCTGCAGGAGCAGGGCGTCAGCGTATGGAACCACTATCCGCTGGCCGGCCAGGTGCTGGATCTGTTCTGCCGCCGCGGCGACAAATGCCTGGCCATCGACCTGATCGGTTTTCCGGGGGAGGGCGAGGGCTTTCTCGAGCTGGAGCGCTACCTGGTGCTGGCGCGCGCCGGCCTGGAAACCCTGCCGCTGAGCTACGGCCTGTGGCGCGAGGCGCCGGAGCAGGCGCTGCAGGCGGTGCTGCAACGTTTGTAACTGGGGTGGGCGGGTTTCGGGTTAGACTTGCCGCCTCCCCCGAACAGCCAAGAAGCCCGCCATGGCCCTGCCATCGACCACCTACAAGATCGAACTGAACCTCACCGACATGGACCGCAGCGTTTATGAAAACCTGCGTTTCACCGTCGCCCGTCATCCGTCGGAGACCGAGGAGCGTCTGGCGGCGCGGCTGATCGCCTATGCGCTGTTCTATCACGAGCAACTGGCGTTCGGCCGCGGCCTGTCGGATGTCGACGAGCCGGCGCTGTGGGAGAAGAGCCTGGACGATCGCGTGCTGCACTGGATCGAAGTGGGCCAGCCGGACAGCGAGCGCATCACCTGGTGCTCGCGGCGCACCGAGAAGTTCAGCCTGGTGGCCTACGGCAACCTGCGCGTCTGGCAGGGCAAGTGCCTGGACCCGGTGCGCAGCCTGAAGAACATCAACGTGGTCGCCCTCGGCCAGGAAGCGCTGGCCGACCTGGCCCTGGACCTGCCGCGCTCGCTGACCTGGAGCGTGATGATCAGCGACGGCGAGCTGTTCGTCACCGACGAGCGCGGCCAGCACGAGATTCCCCTGGAGTGGCTGGCCGGCGAGCGCGGCTGAGGCGGCTCGCCGGGGCGATTCTCAGGATTGCCAGAACTGCAGCAGCGCGTTGAACGACAGGCCCACGCCCACCGCCGTGGCGACGATGGCCAGTACGCCGAAGGCCAGCATCCAGTCCGGGTGGCGGTAGTCGTTGCCGACGATGCTCGGCTTCTTCGCGGCCCACAGGATGCAGCCCAGCGCCAGCGGTAGCACTAGGGCATTGAGCGCGCCCGCCACCACCAGCACCTTCACCGGCTGTCCGACCAGGCTGTAGATCAGCGTGGAGCAGGCGATGAAGGCGATCACCACGCGCTGATTGTGCGTGCGGATGCTCGGGTGCAGTGAATACATGAAGCTGACACTGGTATAGGCGGCGCCGATCACCGAGGACAGCGACGCCGCCAGCAGCACCACGCCGAACACCTTGTAGCCGACCGTTCCCATGGCGTGGGCGAACACCGATGCCGCCGGGTTGCTCGGGTCCAGCGTCAGGCCCTGGCTGACCACGCCTAGCGCGGCGAGGAACAGGCAGATGCGCACCACGCCGGTGGTCAGGATGCCGGTGACGGCGGCGCGGGTGACCACACCGACGTTCTCCACGCCGGTGATGCCGGCCTCGACCAGGCGATGACCGCCGGAGAAGGAGATGTAGCCGCCGACGGTACCGCCGACCAGGGTGACGATCGGCAGCAGCAGGATCAGCGGGTCGTCCGGCTGAATGCTGCGCAGCAGCACGTCCTGCAGTGGCGGATTGGACTGCAGCATGGCGTAGCCGATCATGCACAGCATCACCAGACCGAACAGCTGCATCAGCCCGTCCATGATCCGCTTGGCGTTGCGCAGCATGAAGATAGCGATGATCAGCACAGCGGCGATCAGCGAGCCGAGAATCGGCGGTATGCCGAAGATCACGTTCATGGCCAGGCCGGCGCCACCGATGTTGCCGATGTTGAAGGCGATGCCGCCGAGCACGATGAAGGCCGAGATCAGATGGCCGATACCCGGCAGCACGCGGTTGGCGACGTCCTGGCCGCGCAGGTTGGCGACGGTGATTACCCGCCAGATATTGAGCTGGGCGCCGATATCGATCAGCAGTGAGATGAGGATGGCGAAGGCGAAGCTGGCCAGGTACTTCTCGGTGAACAGCGATGTCTGGGTCAGAAAGGCCGGGCCGATGGACGAGGTGGCCATGATGAATATGGCGCCGCGAAGGACGTTGCGTTGGCTGCCCGGCGTATGGCCGGCAAGGGACTGGGTGGGTTGCATGAAATTACCTTCTCGCTGTTGTTCTTGATGTAGGGCAGGTAGGTGGAGCGCCCGCATCACGGGCGTGAGTGGTGTTTCTTGTCGTTGTTGTGCCGGCCCGTGGTCGGGCCGGATGTTTTCTCGGTGAATCAGGGCGTCTGCCACTGTGCGAGCAGTTCGCGTTGCCGGCGCTGCGCCGCTTCCAGGGCAACAGGGCGCAGCTGTACTCGGTCGCCTGGCAGGCACTGCGCCAGAAGCGCCACGGCCAGTGGGGTGAGCGCGCCGAGGCGCGGGTAGCCGCCGATGGTCTGACGATCGTTGAGCAGCACGATGGGCTGGCCATCGCTGGGTACCTGGATGGCGCCCAGCGGCACGCCTTCGGAGACCATCGACTGGCGTGCGCACTGCAGCACCGGGCCGCACAGACGAATGCCCATGCGGTCGGCGCGCTGGTCGACCCGCCACTCGCGGTTGAAGGCATCGAACAGGCTCTGCCCGCTGAAGTCGCCGATCTGCGCGCCCAGCACCACGGTCAGCTCGGTGTTGCCCCCTGTCTCCGGAATCGGCGCGGTGCGGCGGATGTGTGGCTCGGCCCGTTGCGCGTCCAGACGATCACCCACCGCCAGCGGGCGACCGTCGCCCTGCAGGCCGCCGAGCGCTTCGCGCGGCACCGTGGCGCAGCTGCCGAGTGTGGCCGGGGCACGAAAACCGCCAGGTGCCGCCAGATAGGCTCGCACCCCCCGACGCGGCTGGGCAAAGCGCAGGCGCTGCCCCTTGGCGATGGGGAAGCTGCAGCCCGGCGCCAGCGCCTGTCCGTCGAGGTTGGCGCCGAGGTCGGCCCCGGTCAGGGCGAGATAGCCGTCATGCTCGGCGAGCAGCTCGAAGTTGCCCAGAACGATTTCGATCACCGGCGCCGTCAGCGGGTTGCCCAGCAGCCAGTTGGCCCAGTAGTGCGAGCACCAGTCGGCGCTGCCGCCCTGGGTCACACCGAGGTGGCGTACGCCGAAGCGACCGCCGTCCTGCAGGCTGGCGAGGGCGCCGCTGCGTTCCACCAGAAGGCTCATGGCGTCACCTCGAAGGGCGTGTCGTCGCCACCCAGACGCACGAACTCGTCGCGCTCGATGGGCACGAAGCGCACCCGGTCGCCTGGCCGCAGCAGGCTGTAGCCATCCAGCTGGCGGTCGAAGAGTTGGCTGGGGCTGCGTCCGATGAGGTTCCAGCCGCCGGGGGAGACCAGCGGGTAGATGGCGGTCTGGCGGTCGGCGATGCCGAGGCTGCCGGCGGCGACGCGTTGCCGAGGCGTGCTCAGGCGCGGGCTGGCCAGGCACTCGTCGACCAGGCCCATGAAGGCGAAGCCGGGCGCGAAGCCGAGGGCGAAGACCTGATAGCTGCGTGCGCTGTGGCGCTCGATCACGCCGTCGCTGCCCAGCCCGCTGCGCTGGCCGAGCAGCGCCAGCTCGGGACCGACGCTGGGGTGATACCACACCGGTATCTGCAGCTCGCGGCCGCTGCTGTCGGTCTGCGGAGAAAGGTTGTCGAAGGCCTGGGCGATCAGCGCGCGGGCCTCGCGGTCGTCCAGCTGCTGCAGGTCATAGTGCAGCAGCAGGGTGGTGTAGGACGGCACCAGATCGACCAGCGCCGGGCCGAAGACGATTCGCAGGCGCTCGCTGGCTGCCAGCAGCCAGGGCATGTTGCTTTCCTCGATCTGCTCGAACAGGCGCAGGATCAGGCTGTCGATGCCCACCACCTCGATGCGCGGGGTCATGTCGGCAGGCTCTGCAGGGCGGCGCGGATACGCTGCACCGCCGCCACCGAGGCGGCGTTGTCGCCGTGTACGCAGAGGGTATCGGCGCGCAGGTAGAGGGCGCTGCCGTCGCTGGCGCTCAACGCCTCGCCGCGTGCCAGGGCCACTGCCTGGGCGACGATGGTTTCCGCGCCATGGTGCACCGCGCCGGGCAGGCTGCGCGCCAGCAGCATGCCATTGGCGTCGTAGGCGCGGTCGGCGAACACCTCGAACCACAGCTGCAGGCCCAACTCGTCCGCCATCGCCTGCGGCGCCCGATCGTCGCGGGTGGCCATCAGCATCAGCGGCAGGCCGCGGTCATAGGCGGCAACGGCGCGCATCACCGCACGCAGCTTGGCCGGCTCGCGCATCATGTCGTTGTACAGCGCGCCGTGCGGTTTGACGTAGCTGACCCGCGTGCCGTGGGCGCGGCAGATGCCGTCGAGCGCGCCGATCTGATAGAGCAGCATGGCTTCTATCTCGTCCGGGCTGCAGGCCATCGAGCGGCGGCCGAAACCGGCCAGGTCCGGGTAGGCGGGGTGGGCACCGATGCGCACGCCATGCTCGACCGCCAGCGCCACGGTGCGGCGCATGGTCAGCGGCTCCGAGGCGTGAAAGCCGCAGGCGATGTTGGCGCAGTCGATGAAGGGCATCACTTCGGCATCCAGACCCATGGTCCAGGCGCCATAGCTTTCGCCGATATCGCAGTTCAGGAGCAGGCGGCTCATCGGGATCCTCTGGTTGTTTTTGACGTGGCCCGAAGGTTCGGGTTGGGAATCTCGTTGGTATAACGATGATAAAATATCGATAAAACATCAATATGTTTTTGAAAAATTCCCCGAGCGGTCCTGGCCCGTGGTCCCTGTGCTTTGCTGTATGCTTGCCAGCCAACTTTCACCTGCGGCCCGCGCGGCCGTTCGCAGTCATGGATCGCACGATGGTTGATGCCAAATCCACCCGCTCTCCGCGTTCGCCTATCGTGGCGTCGGCCCACCTGGCCGAGCAGTCGCAGGAGCTCTCCGAACTCGAGTTCGCCATCATCATCTCCAGCAACGCCTTTCTGCGCTGGATGGAGCGCTGCATGCGCGCGGCCGGCGAAGTGGAGATGAACGCCCTCGACGTGATGGTCCTGCACAGCCTGACCAGCCGCGATCGCGCCAAGCGCCAGGCGGACATCTGCCTGCTGCTGAACATCGAAGACACCCATACCGTGACCTACGCGCTGAAGAAACTGGCCAAGCTGGCGCTGGTGGAGGGCGAGAAGCAGGGCAAGGAGATGTTCTACCGCACCACCGAAAAGGGCCGTGTCCTGTGCCAGGAGTACGCCGACATCCGCCGCGAATGCCTGATCGCCTCGTTCGAGAACCTCAACATCGACCCCGAGGAAATCCATCGCCTGGCCGGCATGCTCAGGGCCATGTCCGGCCTCTACGACCAGGCCGCCCGCGCCGCCACCTCGCTTTGACTCAAGCGCTGCGCGTCGGCTGACGCGCAGCGCCATACGGAATACCCATGCGCATCGATCTACGCCCCCTACCCGCAAGCCTGCCCGACCTGGGCAACCTGCCGCCGCTGCTCACCCGCCTCTACGCCGCCCGTGGCGTGCAGCGTGCCGAAGAATTGGACAAGGGCCTGGCGCGGTTGATCCCCTTTCAGCAGCTCAAGGGCATCGATGCGGCGGTCGAACTGCTGGTCGAGGCGCTGCAGCGGCGCCAGCGCCTCCTCATCGTCGGCGACTTCGATGCCGATGGCGCCACCGCCAGCTCGGTCGGCGTGCTCGGCCTGCGCCAGCTCGGCGCGGCGCATGTCGACTATCTGGTGCCGAACCGCTTCGAGTACGGCTATGGCCTGACGCCGGAAATCGTCGCCGTGGCGCTGCAGCGCCAGCCCGATCTGCTGCTGACCGTGGACAACGGCATCTCCAGCGTCGATGGCGTGGCCGCGGCCAAGGCCGCCGGGCTCAAGGTGCTGGTCACCGACCACCACCTGCCGGGCCCGGAACTGCCGGCGGCCGATGCCATCGTCAACCCCAACCAGCCGGGCTGCGACTTCCCGAGCAAGGCCATGGCCGGTGTCGGGGTGATGTTCTACGTGCTGCTGGCGCTGCGCGCGCGTCTGCGCGAGCTGGGCTGGTTCACCAGCCGCCAGGAGCCGAACCTGGGCGAGCTGCTCGATCTGGTGGCCCTCGGCAGCGTCGCCGACGTGGTGCCGCTGGATGCCAACAACCGCATCCTGGTGCACCAGGGCCTGGCGCGCATTCGTGCCGGGCGCGCGCGGCCCGGGCTGCGCGCGATACTCGAAGTGGCCGGGCGCGACCACCGGCGCATCACTTCCACCGATCTCGGTTTCATCCTCGGCCCGCGACTGAATGCGGCCGGGCGTCTGGACGACATGAGCCTGGGCATCGAATGTCTGCTCTGCGACGACGAAGCGCTGGCCCGCGACATGGCGGTGCAGCTCGATCAGCTCAACCAGGACCGCAAGGCCATCGAACAGGGCATGCAGCGCGAGGCGCTGGCCCAGCTCAAGGACCTGCCGCTGCAGGACATGCCGTTCGGCCTGTGCCTGTTCGAACCGGACTGGCACCAAGGGGTGATCGGCATCCTCGCCTCGCGCCTGAAGGAACGCTATCACCGCCCGGCCATCGCCTTTGCCGATGCCGGTGAGGGCATGCTCAAGGGCTCGGCACGCTCGGTGCCGGGGCTGCATATCCGCGATGCGCTGGACGTCGTGGCGGCCAGGCATCCGGGGCTGATCAGCAAGTTCGGCGGGCACGCCATGGCCGCCGGCCTGTCGCTGCCGCAGGAGCACTTCGGCGCCTTCGCGGCTGCCTTCGACGCCGAGGTGCGCCGCCAGCTGTGCGAGGACGATTTGACCGGCCGCCTGCTGTCCGACGGCCAGCTCGACGCCACCGAATTCCACCTGGAACTGGCTCGCGCCCTGCGCAACGCCGGGCCCTGGGGCCAGCATTTCCCCGAGCCGCTGTTCCATGGCGTGTTCCAGATCGTGGGCCAGCGCATCGTCGGCGAACGGCACCTGAAGCTGGTGCTCAAGACCGAATGCGGCAGCGTGCAGCTCGACGGCATCGCCTTCAACATCGACCGCGAGGTCTGGCCCAACCCGACGCTGCGCTGGGCCGAAGTGGCCTACAAGCTCGATCTCAACGAGTTTCGCGGCAACGAGAGCGTGCAACTGATGGTGGCGCATATCGCGCCGCGCTGAGCGCGTGCGATGAAATCCGGCGTTACCAATATGCCCGGCTGGCAGGGGGCGAACTCTGCTAGAAACTCTCGTCAGTTCAACCGATGTCGGTTGGCGGGCATCCGGAATTTCCCTGGGTTATCCAGGGTCGGATGCTGCGGTGCCCACTTCTCAGGAGAGTTCGCGATGAACACCAGCAATCTGCTCGATCAACTGCTCAAGGCCGGCCAGCAGGCCATGCAAAAGCCTGCCGGCAAGGCTGGCCAGGGGCAGCA
>NZ_JAODYT010000113.1:0-8816 GCF_029834875.1 Pseudomonas sp. GD04158
CGAAGGTGGTCACCCCGGCCAGCAGGCGGTCGAGGTCCTGCGGATTTTCCTTGAGCCAGCGACGGGCCACGGCCTTGGCATCCTCGCGAGCCATGATCGGCTCCATCAGCTCGCTTTCCTGGGCGGCGCTGAAGGTCAGGTTATTGAGCAGACGGTCGACGTTGGGGCAGCGCTGGCCATAGTCCGGGGCGACCACGGTCCAGACCGTGGCCAGGCCTTCATCGGCACCGAACACGTCCTCGCTGCCGGTGAGGTAGGTCAGGTCCATCTTGATGTTCATCGGGTGCGGCTTCCAGCCGAAGAACACCACCGGCTTCTTGGCCTTGACCGCGCGACTGACGGCCGCGAGCATGGCCGCCTCACTGGATTCCACCAGTTTGAAGCCACCGAGGCCGAACTGGTTGGTGTCGATCATCTTCTGGATGGTGGTGTTGGCCCCGGTGCCCGGGTCGATGCCGTAGATCTTGCCTTCCAGCTGGTCGCGGAACTTGGCGATGTCGGCATAGGTTCTCAGGCCCGCCTCGGCCAGGTAGGTGGGCACCGCCAGACTGGAGATGCCGTCGCTCAGGCCCGGCTCGGCGAGCACCTTGACCTCGCCCTTGTCCTGGAACGGCTTGATGTTGTCGTCCATCAGCGGTTTCCAGTAGCCGAGGAAGAAGTCGACCTGCTTCTTGCCGATGCCGGAAAAGATGATCTGCTGCGAGGCCTGGGTCTGGGTGGTTTGATAGCCCAGGCCTTCGAGCAGGGTTGCGGCCACGGCCGTGGTGGCGACCACGTCGGTCCAGCCGACCAGACCGATACGTGCCTTCTGGCAACTGGCATCTTCGGCGGCCAGCAGGGAGGAACTGAACAAGCTCAGGGTGCAGCATGCGGCCAGCGCGGTAAGACCTTTCATCTGGGTGCTCCTCATCGTGTCACAGCGGTTTGCTTTCGTTCTTCTAGAGGCCTGTCGGCCCCCACCGTGTTCCGGGATCGATTGGTCCCGATGGAGCCACTTTACGCGCCGTTTCGCCGGAAAATTCCCATTTAGCCGACCATTGCTTGACCTATGGCGACCTTATCTTGCGCGGCGCTGGCGCTTGGCTTCTTAATGAAGGGCACCCTACTGGCGGATTGCCCATGACCCAAACCTTCGCCTTCCTGCTGCTTCCCGGTTTTTCGATGATAGGCCTGATGTCGGCCATCGAACCGCTGCGCGTGGCCAACCGCTTTCGCGGCGAGCTGTACCGCTGGCGCCTGCTCAGCCTGGACAGCGAGGCGGTGGCGGCGAGCAACGGCATGTCGCTCAACGTCGAGGCCGGGCTGGAGCTGCCGGAGGAAACCCAGGCGCTGTTCGTGGTCGCCGGTTTCGAGCCCCTGACGCATTACGACAAGCGCCTGGCGCATTGGCTGCAACGCCGCGAACGCGAGGTCAAGGTGCTCGGCGCCATCGACACCGGCAGCTTCGTGCTGGCCGAGGCCGGCCTGTTCGAGCAGCAGCGCCTGACCCTGCACTGGGAGGCGATCGACGCCTTCTGCGAGCGCTATCCGCAGCTGCAGGTGACCCAGGAGCTGTTCGAGATCGATGGCCGGCGCATCACCAGCGCCGGCGGCACCAGCAGCCTCGACCTGATGCTCGGGCTGATCGGCCGGGATCACGGCGAACCGCTGGCAGTGCAGGTATCCGAGCAGTTCGTGCTCGGTCGCATCCGTACCCGCCAGGACCACCAGCGCATGCAGATCGCCAGCCGCTACGACCTGCACAACAAGAAACTGGTACGGGTGATCGGCGAGATGGAGCGCCACTGCGATCAGCCACTGCCCTGCGAGGAGTTGGCCGAGCAGGTCGGGGTCAGCGTGCGCCAGCTGGAGCGACTGTTCCGCCATCACCTGAACACCACACCTTCGGCGTTCTACCTCGGTCTGCGTCTGGACAAGGCACGCCAGCTGCTGCGCCAGAGCGATCTGAGCGTGCTGGAGGTGGGCCTGGCCTGCGGCTTCGACTCGGCGTCGTATTTCTCGCGCTGCTACCGCCAGCACTTCGCCGCCAGCCCCAGCCAGGATCGTCACGAGCGGCCTGCACCCAGCTAAGGCTGCGTCCCATGGTGCGCACAGCGCACCCTACGACGAAACGCTGGCATATCCGTTCGCGACCTCGACTTGACGCTTTCGGCAAACCCCCAGTCGTTTTTGCACCGGGGCACCCTGCCCCCCAGGGATAAGCTCTCCCCAAAGCGCCGACGACCGATTCGGCGCATCCGTTTAGGGGACAAGCCTGATGAGCCCAGCCGAATTGCACGCCGACAGCATCGTCATCGACGGTCTGATCATCGCCAAGTGGAACCGCGAACTGTTCGAAGACATGCGCAAGGGCGGCCTGACCGCCGCCAACTGCACCGTCTCCGTCTGGGAAGGTTTCCAGGCCACGGTCAACAACATCGTGGCCAGCAACAACCTGATCCGCGATAACAGCGACCTGGTCATGCCGGTGCGCACCACCGCCGATATCCGCAAGGCCAAGGAACAGGGCAAGACCGGCATCCTCTACGGCTTCCAGAACGCCCATGCGTTCGAGGACCAGATCGGCTACGTCGAGGTGTTCAAGCAGCTCGGCGTGGGCATCGTGCAGATGTGCTACAACACCCAGAACCTGATCGGCACCGGCTGCTACGAGCGCGACGGCGGCCTGTCCGGCTTCGGCCGCGAGATCGTCGCCGAGATGAACCGCGTCGGCATCATGTGCGACCTGTCCCACGTCGGCTCCAAGACCAGCGAGGAAGTCATCCTCGAGTCGAAGAAGCCGGTCTGCTACTCCCACTGCCTGCCGTCGGGCCTGAAGGAGCATCCGCGCAACAAGTCCGACGAAGAGCTGAAGTTCATCGCCGATCACGGCGGCTTCGTCGGCGTGACCATGTTCGCGCCCTTCCTGGCCAAGGGCATCGATTCGACCATCGACGACTACGCCGAGGCCATCGAGTACGTGATGAACCTGGTCGGCGAAGACGCCATCGGTATCGGCACCGACTTCACCCAGGGGCATGGCAAGGAATTCTTCGAGTACCTGACCCATGACAAGGGCTACGCCCGCCGTCTGACCAACTTCGGCAAGATCGTCAACCCGCTGGGCATCCGCACCGTGGGCGAGTTCCCCAACCTCACCGAGACCCTGCTCAAGCGCGGCATGCCCGAGCGCGTGGTGCGCAAGGTGATGGGCGAGAACTGGCTGCGCGTACTGGCCGACGTCTGGGGCGAATGATGAATACCTGCGGCGCCTACTGCGCCCACCGATAGCTGCGTCGCGTCCTCTCGACGTGCTCGCTACGGCTCCACAGGCATTCACCCACATTTTTCAACACGCAAGACAACGAATTCTGGAGTTTGAACACATGGCCACCCACGCCCCCGAAATGCCCATCCTGGTCGACGACGAAACCGGCGTCTGGACCACCGACGCCCTGCCGATGCTCTACGTGCCGCGGCATTTCTTCGTCAACAACCACATGGGCATCGAGGAAGTGCTCGGCGCCGAGAAGTACGCCGAGATCCTCTACAAGGCCGGCTACAAGTCCGCCTGGCACTGGTGCGAGAAGGAAGCCGAGTGCCATGGCCTGTCCGGCGTGGCGGTGTTCGAGCACTACATGAAGCGCCTGTCGCAGCGCGGCTGGGGCCTGTTCAAGATCCAGTCGATCGACCTCGAGGCCGGTACCTGCGAGGTGCGCCTGGATCACTCGGCCTTCGTCTACGTCTACGGCAAGTGCGGGCGCCCGGTCGACTACATGTTCACCGGCTGGTTCGCCGGGGCCATGGACCAGATTCTGCAGGCCCAGGGCAGCAGCATCCGCACCGTCGCCGAGCAGGTCTACGGTGCCTCGCAGGAAGGCCACGACCACGGCCTGTTCCGCGTCAAACCGCTCTAAAACAAAGGTATGCAGGAGGGCTTCAGCCGCGACGCCATCGCCCCTGAAGCGCCTTCCGACAAAAAGACCCCAGGCCGCTTTTCCGTGAGGGTGCCGCAATGGCTTTCGAAGCAATGTTCCAGCCGATCCAGATCGGCAAACTGACCATCCGCAACCGCGTGCTCTCCACCGCGCACGCCGAGGTCTACGCCACCGACGGCGGCATGACCACCGAGCGCTACGTCAAGTATTACGAAGAGAAGGCCAAGGGCGGCATCGGCCTGGCCATCTGCGGCGGTTCCTCCGTGGTGGCCATCGACAGCCCGCAGGAATGGTGGAGCTCGGTCAACCTGTCCACCGACCGCATCATCCCGCACTTCCAGAATCTGGCCGACGCCATGCACAAGCACGGCGCCAAGATCATGATCCAGATTACCCACATGGGTCGCCGCTCGCGCTGGGACGGCTTCAACTGGCCGACCCTGATGTCGCCGTCGGGCATCCGCGAACCCGTGCACCGCGCCACCTGCAAGACCATCGAGCCGGAAGAGATCTGGCGCGTGATCGGCAACTACGCCCAGGCCGCGCGCCGGGCCAAGGAAGGCGGCCTGGACGGCGTCGAGCTGTCCGCCGTGCACCAGCACATGATCGACCAGTTCTGGTCGCCGCGGGTCAACAAGCGTACCGACGAATGGGGCGGCAGCTTCGAGGGCCGCATGAAGTTCGGTCTGGAAGTGCTCAAGGCGGTGCGCGCCGAGGTGGGCCCGGACTTCTGCGTGGGCATGCGTATCTGCGGCGACGAGTTCCATCCGGACGGCCTGTCCCACGAGGACATGAAGCAGATTGCCGCCTACTACGACGCCACCGGCATGATCGACTTCATCGGCGTGGTGGGCTCGGGCTGCGACACCCACAACACCCTGGCCAACGTCATCCCCAACATGAGCTACCCGCCGGAGCCCTTCCTGCACCTGGCGGCCGGCATCAAGGAAGTGGTCAAGGTACCGGTGCTGCACGCGCAGAACATCAAGGATCCGAACCAGGCCACCCGTATCCTCGAAGGCGGCTACGTGGATATGGTCGGCATGACCCGCGCGCATATCGCCGACCCGCACCTGATCGCCAAGATCAAGATGGGCCAGGTCGACCAGATCAAGCAGTGCGTCGGCGCCAACTACTGCATCGACCGCCAGTACCAGGGCCTGGACGTGCTGTGCATCCAGAACGCCGCGACATCCCGTGAATACATGGGCGTGCCGCACATCATCGAGAAATCCACCGGGCCCAAGCGCAAGGTGGTGATCGTCGGCGGCGGCCCGGCCGGGATGGAAGCGGCGCGCGTCGCTGCCGAGCGTGGCCACGACGTCACCCTGTTCGAGAAGAAGGATGCCCTGGGCGGCCAGATCACCACCGCCTCCAAGGCCCCGCAGCGCGACCAGATCGCCGGCATCACCCGCTGGTACCAGTTGGAGCTGGCACGCCTGGGCATCGATCTGCGCCTGGGCACCGCCGCCGACGTGGCGACCATTCAGGACATGCGCGCCGACATCATCATTCTGGCCAACGGCGGCCATCCGTACCTGGAGCAGAACGAGCACTGGGGCGCGGCCGAAGGCCTGGTGGTGAGCAGCTGGGACGTGCTCGACGGCAAGGTGGCGCCGGGCAAGAACGTACTGGTCTACGACACCATCTGCGAATTCACCGGCATGTCGGTGGCCGACTTCATGGCCGACAAGGGCTCGCAGGTCGAGATCGTCACCGACGACATCAAGCCGGGCGTGGCCATGGGCGGCACCAGCTTCCCCACCTACTACCGCAGCATCTACCCCAAGGAAGTGATCATGACCGGCGACATGATGCTGGAAAAGGTCTACCGCGAGGGCGACAAGCTGGTGGCGGTGCTGGAGAACGAATACACCGGCGCCAAGGAAGAGCGCGTGGTCGACCAGGTGGTGGTGGAGAACGGCGTGCGTCCGGACGAGTCGCTGTACTACGCGCTGAAGGAAGGCTCGCGCAACAAGGGCCAGATCGACGTCGAGGCGCTGTTCGCGATCAAGCCGCAGCCCTGTCTGTCCGAGTCGGGCGACGGCTACCTGCTGTTCCGCATTGGCGACTGCGTGGCGCAGCGCAACACCCACGCGGCGATCTACGACGCCCTGCGTCTGTGCAAGGACTTTTAAGCGGCCCCCTCTCCCGCTTGCGGGAGAGGGCGGGGGGAGAGGGTGATCTGCCAACTCGGTAGCGGGCCACTCCCCTCTCCCTAACCCTCTCCCCCAAGGGGGAGGGAACCGGTTCGGCGTAACTCTCTCGGTCCCGCCAAGGAGACCAACCGATGTTGAACACCATCCTCCCCATCCTGCTGTTCGCTGCCCTGGCCCTCGCGGTCATCGGCGCGGCCAGGCGCTTCTTCATGTGGCGCCGCGGCCGACCGGCCAAGGTCGACTGGATCGGCGGCCTGCTGAAGATGCCGCGCCGCTACCTGGTGGATCTGCACCATGTGGTCGAGCGCGACAAGTACATGTCCAAGACTCACGTGGCCACCGCCGGCGGCTTCGTCCTGGCCGCCGTGCTGGCGATCGTCGTGCACGGTTTCGGCCTGCACAACCGTATCCTCGGCTTCGCCCTGCTGGCGGCCACGGTGCTGATGTTCGTCGGCGCCCTGTTCGTCGCCAAGCGCCGGCGCAACCCGCCGAGCCGGCTGTCGAAGGGCCCGTGGATGCGCCTGCCGAAGAGCCTGCTGATGTTCGCGGCGAGCTTCTTTATCGCCACGCTGCCGGTTGCCGGGATTCTGCCGGCCGACTTCGGCGGCTGGATTCTGGCCGCCGTACTGACCGTCGGCGTGGCCTGGGGCGTGTCCGAGCTGTTCTTCGGCATGACCTGGGGCGGGCCGATGAAGCACGCCTTCGCCGGCGCCCTGCACCTGGCCTGGCACCGCCGCGCCGAACGCTTCGGCGGCGGTCGCTCGACCGGTCTGAAAGCCCTCGATCTGGACGATCCGAAGGCACCGCTGGGCGTGGAAAAACCCACCGACTTCACCTGGAACCAGCTGCTCGGCTTCGACGCCTGCGTGCAGTGCGGCAAGTGCGAGGCCATGTGCCCGGCCTTCGCCGCCGGCCAGCCGCTCAATCCGAAGAAGCTGATCCAGGACATGGTCATCGGCCTGGCCGGTGGCAACGACGCCCAGTTCGCCGGTTCGCCCTACCCTGGCAAACCGCTGGGTGAGCACAGCGGCGGCCCGCATCAGCCGATCGTGTCGCTGCAAGGCAAGGCGCTGGTGGATGCCGAGACGCTGTGGTCCTGCACCACCTGCCGCGCCTGCGTCGAGGAATGCCCGATGATGATCGAGCACGTCGATGCCATCGTCGATATGCGCCGCCACCTGACCCTGGAAAAGGGCGCCACGCCGAACAAGGGCGCCGAGGTGCTGGACAACCTGATCGCCACCGACAACCCGGGCGGCTTCAACCCCGGCGGCCGGCTGAACTGGGCCGCCGACCTCAACCTGCCGCTGCTCGCCGACAAGCAAGAGACCGACGTGCTGTTCTGGGTGGGTGACGGCGCCTTCGATATGCGCAATCAGCGCACCCTGCGCGCCTTTGTGAAGGTGCTCAAGGCTGCCGACGTGGACTTCGCCGTGCTCGGCCTGGAAGAGCGCGACAGCGGCGACGTGGCCCGCCGTCTGGGTGACGAGGCGACCTTCCAGAACCTGGCCAAGCGCAACATCGCCACCCTGAGCAAGTACCGCTTCAAGCGCATCGTCAGCTGCGACCCGCACAGCTTCCATGTGCTGAAGAACGAATACGGCGCCCTCGGCGGCCACTACGAAGTGCTGCACCACAGCACCTTTATCGACGAGCTGGTGCGCAAGGGTTCGCTGAATCTGGGCCAGAGCAAGGCCACCAGCGTGACCTATCACGACCCCTGCTACCTCGGCCGCTACAACGGCGAGTACGAGGCGCCGCGCGCCGTGCTCAAGGCCATCGGCATCGAAGTGAAGGAAATGGAACGCTCCGGTTTCCGTTCGCGCTGCTGCGGCGGTGGCGGCGGCGCGCCGATCACCGACATCCCCGGCAAGCAGCGGATTCCCGACATGCGCATGGTCGACATCAAGGAGACCGGCGCCGAACTGGTGGCCGTGGGCTGCCCGCAGTGCACGGCGATGCTCGAAGGCGTGGTCGCCCCGCGTCCGGAGATCAAGGACATCGCCGAACTGGTGGCCGAAGTGCTGATCGAGCCCGTCGAGGTGGCGGCAAAAAAGCCGGCAGCCAGGCGTGAACTGGCGGAGGTGCAGTGATGAAACGACTGCATACAGACGTAGGGCGGGTGCAACCCGCCAACACCTGTCCGGCGGGTTGCACCCGCCCTACGCAAGCGCCTGATCAGGAGATCGCAGCATGAGCGACATCATCCGCCGCGACCCGCGCGCCGAGTGGATCGCCCGCAACCGCCTGCATCCGCTGCATGCGGCCATGCAGAGCCAGAACCAGACCAGCTGGATGGGCCCCAACGGCATCATCCGCAAGAACCCGCACGCCATCGCTGCCGGCTTTATCGGCCCGGCCGGGCTCAAGCGCATCGACCGCAGCGGCGCTCAGCAGGGCACCGCCGGCAAGCGCAGCAGCGCCAGCGTCGAAGTCCAGCTGCCGCTGCATGTGATCGAGCAACCGGCCTTCCACGTCTGCGTGGTGCCGGACATGGTCGGCGGGCGCCTGTCCAGCCATGACAAGGACCTGCTCGGCCTGGCCCGCAAGCTGGCCGGCGAGAGCGGCGCCGTGGTCGCCGTGGTGTTCGGCGAGGACAAGGAAAGCGCCTTCGACACGGCCGGCGTCGACCGCTTGCTGCGCATCGCAGGCGATGCCTTCGACGGCTACGCCCCGGAAGCCCGCGTACTGGCCCTGAGCGCCGTGGAAAGCCAACTGGCGCCGCGTCACTGGCTGCTGC
>NZ_JAODYT010000114.1:0-8659 GCF_029834875.1 Pseudomonas sp. GD04158
GTTCTGGCCGCGCTGGCATGGCTGACGGATCGATCGACACCGGCCTGCAGGCCGAACGTACCGAGCTGGCCTGGCGTCGCACGCAGGTCTCGCTGCTGCTCGTCGCCTGCCTGGCTCTGCGCGGCCAGGCTCCATCGCTGGTGCTGATCGCCCTCGCCGCCGCCGGCATCCTCTGGCTGCAGCAAGGTCGGCGCTACCAGCGCAGCCTGGCGATGCTGCGCGACGAGTGTGGCCGCGCCCATCCGCACATGGTGCTCGGCACCGGCCTGGTGCTGCTGGCGATGGCCGTGCTGGCCATGCTCAAGGCGGTGCGCACGATTCCCTACTGACCCCAGCCTACCGGGCTCGTTGGCCTGGACCTATGGAGACCACGACCATGATCACTCCTTCGGAGCGGGACTATCGCGCCCGGCATTTCTCTCACCCAAGCGGAGCGCACATCCATGAGATTTGCTAAGAAGACTCGTTGGCGCCTGGGCCTCGTCGTCATGCTCGTGCTGCTGAGCGGCCTGGCCACCCAGCGCGTGATGCAGCAGGCGCGGGAAACGGCCCAGGCCTACCTGTTCGCCTACCCGCTGGTGTTGATGGAGCTGACCAAGCAGCATCAGCAGCTGCTCGGCACCACCGCTATCAACGGCTTGCGTCACAGCCGGCGCTTTCCCGACGCGCGCTTCAACAGCGTGGTATCACCGAACGTCGACACCCTGTACAGCATCGTGCACTTCGATCTGCGCCAGGAGCCGGTGGTGATGAGCATTCCGGACACCAGTGGGCACTACTACATGATGCCGATCATGGATGCCTGGACCAATGTGGTGAGCAGCCCCGGTACGCGCACCATCGGCAGCCGCGCGCAAACCTATCTGGTCGTGGGGCCGACCTGGCGTGGCGAGGTGCCGGCCGGCATGCAGCCGATCCGCATCCCGACGCAGATGGCCTGGATGATCGGCCGCATCAAGAGCCGCGGCCCAGCCGATTACGCCGAGGTGCACGCTCTGCAGGACCGCTTCCGCGTCATGCCGCTGAGCGCCTGGCAGGGCCGCCCAGTTGCGCCCTTACCGACAGCCATGACCGAACTACCCACGCTGGACCGCGCCATGGGGCCGGACCGGCAGCTGGCCGGCTGGAGCCGCGAGGACTTCTTCGGCGCCTTCTGCCGACTGCTGGCCGACAACCCGGCCCGCGCCGAGGACGCGCCGATGCTCGCACGCATTCAGGCCACCGGCCTGCTCGACGAGGGCTGTGCACTGCAGCAGTCGCCACTGCAGCGTCTCGGCAGCGCACTGGGCTATCGCCGGGTGGTCGCCATGCTCAATGACAGCCAGCGCCTGATGGGTGAACGCAAGACCTACCAGGGCTGGCGCATCGGCTACGAGCTGGGCGAGTACGGCACCCGCTACGCGCAGCGCGCGCTGGTGGCCAAGATCGGGCTGGGTGCCAACTCCCCGGAAGATGCCATCTACCCGAACCTGCATACCGATACCGAGGACCGTCCGCTAGCGGGCAACAGACGCTACGTGCTGCACTTCGCCGCCGGACAATTGCCGCCGGTACGCGCCTTCTGGTCGCTGACCCTGTACGACGAGCGCCAGCTGCTTTCGGCCAACCCGCTCGACCGCTATGCCCTCGGTGACCGCGACGACCTGCACTACAACCCGGACGGCTCGCTGGATATCTTCGTCCAGCATCAGGCACCTACCGACCCGGCACAACACAGCAACTGGCTGCCAGCGCCCGAGGGTCGCTTCAACCTGTTCCTGCGCCTGTACTGGCCGCAGGCCGACGTGCTGGAAAGACGCTGGCTGCCGCCGGCAATCCGCACGCTGCCCTGACCGGAGTCCGCAGGCCCAGCCAGGCACGACGCCCCCACGCATTCGTCCGCTCCACTAGCGCACAGACAAACGAACGCCCCGCCCGGCCTGCACCGAGCGGGGCGTTCGTGCAGGCCTCAGGGCGTCACGAGGTTGAACTGCGGGTTCGCCTCGTCGAGGCCGCCGAGCAGCTTGAGCAACTTCAGGCGGCCGCTCGCGATCTCGATGCCACCAATGGTGGCCTCCTTGAGAAAACCGGTTTCCTTCAGCGCGATACGGTCGAGCAGCTCCTTGCTCATGCTCAGGTCGATGTCCGCCTGAGCATGGCGTGACTGCTTGCGATGGGTCAGCACACCGTTGCGCAGCGTCAGGGCATAGTCCTCGTCCAGATCGGTGAAGCGCCAGTTGATCGACAGGTCCTCGTCGGCGGCCTTCATCGCGTCGATGCGCACAGCCAGGTAATCGAAGAACATGCTCGGCGTCAGCGCCCGCACCATGTCCGGCGCACCATTGCGCGCCCGGGCCTCGGCCACGCCCGAGCGCAGCTCGTGCGCACCGCTCAGATAGACGTTGCGCCAGGTGGCGTTCTCGCTCTGGTAGCCGAGCTGCTCCAGCGTGTCGGCCTGCAGCTCGCGCGCCGCCGCATTGTCCGGCTCGGCGAACACCAGGTGGTTGAGCAGCTGCGCCGCCCAGCGGTAGTCGCCATCGGCGAAGGCCTGGTTGGCCGTCTTCAGCACTGCGTCGGCGCCGCCCATGGCGGCCACGTAGCGGCGCCCGGCATCTTCCGGCGGCAGCGGGTCGAGATTGGCCGGGTTGCCGTCGTAGAAGCCCATGTAGCGCTGGTACACCGCGCGTACGTTATGGCTGAGCGAGCCGTAGTAGTCGCGGCTGTACCACTTGCTGGCCAGGCGCGGCGGTAGCGACCGCAGCTCGGCGGCGATCTCGGTGGCAGTCAGCCCCTGATTGATCAGGCGCAGCGTCTGGCTGTCGAGAAAGGCATACATGTCGCGCTGATCGGCCAGGTATTCGCGGATCCGCTCGCCGCCCCAGGTCGGCCAGTGATGCTGGGCGAACAGCACCTCGGCCTGCTCGCCATAGCGCACCAGCGCCTCGTCCAGATAGTGGGCCCAGACCTTGGCGTCGCGCACCAGGGCGCCGCGCAGCGTCAGCACGTTGTGCTGGGTATGGGTGGCGTTCTCGGCCATGCACAGGGTCTTGAACTGCGGAAGGTACATGTTCATTTCCGCGGGCGCCTCGGTGCCGGGCGTAAGCTGGAATTCGATCTCCACACCATCGATCACGTGGGTCTCCAGCGGTTGAGCGATCAGCTCGGTGGGGGCGATCAGGGTCACGGTCGCGTTGCTCGGCGTGCCCTTGCCGAGGCCCGAGTCGACCTGACCGCGCTCGCCACGCGGCAGCAGCGCGCCGTACATGTACTGGGCGCGGCGCATCATCGCCGGGCCGGCCAGCACGTTCTCGCTGACCGCATGCTCGTAGAAGCCCTCCGGCGCGATCACCCTGACCTTGCCCGCCTTGACGTCGGCTTCGTCGATCACTCCGCGTACACCGCCGAAGTGATCGACATGCGAATGGCTGTAGATCACCGCTCGCACCGGCTTGCGCGGGCGGTGCTGGTAATAGAGCTCGAGCCCGGCACGGGCGGTCTCGGTGCTGATCAGGGGGTCGATCAGGATCAGGCCGCTGTCGCCCTCGATGATCGTCATGTTGGACAGGTCCATGCCGCGAATCTGGTAGATGCGCTCACGCACCTCGAACAGCCCGGCCATGTTGTTCAGCTGCCCCATGCGCCACAGGCTGGGGTTGACGCTGGCGGGCGCGCCGTTGCCATCGAGGAAGTTGTACGCCAGGCGATCCCAGACCACCTGCCCCTTGGCATTTTCGACCACCCCGGTGAAGGGGGCGATCAGGCCGCGCCGGGCATCCTCGAAACTGCTTCGGTCCTCGAAGGGCAGGCGCTGCAACCAGGCCTGATTGCTTTCGCGGGTACTTTCGCTGGCGGCTTTGGAAGCGGAGGCGTCGGCGAGGATCGCGCCGGAAAAGGTGAGCGCCATGGCCAAGGCGTTAAGGCGGAAAATAGGCATGAAAGGCCTCGTGCTGTTCTTGTTGGAGTGGACGCTTGCGTGATTCGCAGCCGACTCTAGGGTTCGCTCCCCGCAGGCGCCAATATCAGAGAGGGATAACGGCCATAGCAGCTTGCAATGGCCGCACGGATGGCGGGCTTCCCGGTCCGGTTCAACGGCGGCGGCGACGGTACCCAACGGGCGTTTTACGCTAAGCATCTGAGCGCAAAACAATTTTCTTCGCCCAAACGGTTGACAGCAGGGTTTCTGCCGGTAGAATGCCGCCCCACAGACGCGGGATGGAGCAGTCTGGTAGCTCGTCGGGCTCATAACCCGAAGGTCGTAGGTTCAAATCCTGCTCCCGCAACCAGCTTCACGAAAAGGCCACTCAATCGAGTGGCCTTTTTGCTTGGGCGAAAATTAATGTTTTCGATCAAAAGCAATAAATCGATTGACAACACTTTAAGCAAGCGTAGAATTGCCGACGCGGGATGGAGCAGTCTGGTAGCTCGTCGGGCTCATAACCCGAAGGTCGTAGGTTCAAATCCTGCTCCCGCAACCACCTTCAGATAAAGGCCACTCAATCGAGTGGCCTTTTTCGTTTCCGCTCATTGATCTCCCTCAGTTTTCCTCAAGCCAAACGGACCTATGCTCGCCATACCTGCCGCACACGCAGGGGATTGACCGAGGAAAATCTGATGAACTGGAAGAACACGCCCTCCCGCTATGGCAGCCTGTCCGTCGGCCTGCACTGGCTGATGCTGATTCTGCTCGCTGCCGTCTACGCCTGCATCGAACTCAAGGGTAACTTCCCCAAGGGCAGCGACACTCGCGAGCTGCTCAAGCAGTGGCACTTCATGCTCGGCCTGACGGTGTTTGCACTGGTCTGGCTGCGCCTGCTGGCGCGCCTGATCGCCCCGACACCGCGAATCGAGCCGCCGCTGCCCGCCTGGCAGGCCATACCGGCGCAGCTGATGCATGCCGCCCTGTACGCCCTGATGATCGGCGCACCACTGGCCGGCTGGCTGGTTCTCAGCGCCGCCGGCAAACCCATCCCCTTCTTCGGCCTGGAACTGCCGGCGCTGATCGATGCGAACCGGGATCTGGCCGGCCGGATCAAGGAACTGCACGAGCTGGCCGGCACGACCGGTTACTGGCTGATCGGCCTGCATGCCCTCGCCGGGCTGTATCACCATTATGTGGTGCGCGATAACACCCTGATCCGCATGCTGCCCCGACGCAATTGAGGTGACGGCGCCTCTGTTCAAGTGCCCAAACCGCCGCTAGAATTGCGCACTTTTTGATCAGAGGCGCCGGACAGGCGCCCATCGAGGTTAGCCCGCATGTCCACCGCCACACCGAAAGTCGGCTTCGTTTCCCTGGGTTGCCCCAAGGCCACCGTCGACTCCGAACGCATCCTGACCCAGCTGCGCATGGAAGGTTACGAAATCGTACCGACCTACCAGGATGCCGACGTGGTGGTGGTCAATACCTGCGGCTTCATCGACAGCGCCAAGGCCGAGTCTCTGGACGCCATCGGCGAGGCCATCGCCGAGAACGGCAAGGTGATCGTCACCGGCTGCATGGGCGTGGCCGAGGACAGCATCCGCGACGTGCACCCCAGCGTACTGGCCGTCACCGGCCCGCAGCAGTACGAGCAGGTGGTCAGCGCGGTGCATGAAGTGGTCCCGCCGAAGACCGAGCACAACCCGCTGATCGACCTGGTGCCGCCGCAGGGCATCAAGCTCACGCCGCGTCACTACGCCTACCTGAAGATTTCCGAAGGCTGCAACCACAGCTGCAGTTTCTGCATCATCCCGTCGATGCGCGGCAAGCTGGTCAGCCGCCCGGTGGGCGATGTGCTCAGCGAGGCCGAGCGCCTGGTCAAGGCCGGGGTCAAGGAGCTGCTGGTGATCAGCCAGGACACCAGCGCCTACGGCGTCGACATGAAGTACAAGCTGGACTTCTGGAACGGCCAGCCGGTGAAGACGCGCATGCTCGAGCTGTGCGAGGCGCTGTCGTCGATGGGCGTGTGGGTGCGCCTGCACTACGTCTACCCCTACCCCAACGTCGACGACGTGATCCCGCTGATGGCCGCCGGCAAGCTGCTGCCGTACCTGGATATCCCGTTCCAGCACGCCAGCCCGAAAGTGCTCAAGTCGATGAAGCGTCCGGCCTTCGAAGACAAGACCCTGGCACGCATCAAGAAGTGGCGCGAGATCTGCCCGGAGCTGACCATCCGCTCCACCTTCATCGTCGGTTTCCCCGGCGAGACCGAAGAAGACTTCCAGTACCTGCTGGACTGGCTGACCGAGGCGCAGCTCGACCGCGTCGGCTGCTTCCAGTATTCGCCGGTTGAAGGCGCGCCGGCCAACGATCTGGGCCTGGAGCCGGTACCGGATGACGTCAAGCAGGAACGCTGGGAGCGTTTCATGGCGCATCAGCAGGCGATCAGCTCGGCACGCCTGCAGGCCAAGATCGGCCTGGAAATGGACGTGCTGGTCGATGAAGTGGACGGCGAAGGTGCGGTGGCTCGCTCCTGGGCCGATGCCCCTGAGATCGACGGCAGCGTGTTCATCGACTCCACCGCCGTCAAGCCGGGCGACAAGGTGCGCGTGCGCATCGTCGACGCCGATGAATACGACATGTGGGGCGAGCTGGTGTAAGCCACTACAGCACGTGCGCGAACCCCGCTCCGGCGGGGTTCGTGCTTTTTGCACTAGCGCAACGGCGCGCCCCAGGGGCGATAGCGCAAGGAGAACACGCTCGTGGCGTGACAGGCGGGGTACAGGCGTTTGGGCTCGGTCGGCTCGGCGCGAAACGGCTCGCCATCAGCACTGACCTGGCGAAACGCCTCGCGGACGATGCCGATGCTGCAGGGCAGCGCCTGACCATAGGCACGGCGCACCGCCTTCGGCAGGCTGGCGGTGCCCTCGCCGTCCTGCCACCAGAGCGTCAATCCGAGGCCGTGCAGATCGCCCAGCCAGGCCGCATACACCTCGGGGCTCAAGCGCGCGGCGCTGTAGGCGCTCAGGTGCAGAGGGGCATCCAGCTTGCCGGCAAGGTCCTTCAACTGACGGCGCAATACCTGGCGACGCTCGCCGGCCTGAAACTGCACGTCATCCAGTTCCATCGGCAGGTACCAGCCGGCCACCGGCAGTTTCCACTGTTCGCGCAGCAGCCGCTGCTGCGCCAGAGAAAGCCCCAGCTGGTACTGCCAGTAGGCCTCCAGGCCGGGACCATCCAGCTCCTGCTGACGCTGGTAGTAGGCCGGGTCCATGTACAGCCCCAGCACCAGCTGCAGCCCCTGCTCGTGGGCAGCCCGCAGACTGTTGGCCAACCAGCCGTCGCGCCCGCCGAAATCCGATTCGCCGTACAGGGTCCACTGCACCATCAGCACCTTGACGCCACCGTCGGCGCTGGTCCGCCAGATGTCCCGCCAGGTCCGCTGATCCAGGCGGCTGTCGGCGTTCAACGGCTGGAAGAACAGGCGCTCGTCGGCCTGCAGATCGGCGGCGCACAGCACCAGCAGGAACATGATCATCAGTTGGCGCATCAGAAATTCACCTCCACGCCCAGCAACCAGCCGTCAGCGCGCTCGTAAAGGTTGCCGGCCAGGCCCCACTGATATTCACCACGCACGGTGACCCGAGCCGGGTAGGCGTTGTAACGGCTGTCGCCGTACCAGAGTTGCCAGCGCAGCCCGACCCCGGTGCGCAGATCCTGGCGCCAGTCATTGTTCGGGTCCTGGGCGCTGAACTCGATGAGCCCGTATGGCATCAGGGTCTGGGCGCTCTCGGTGTGCAACTTCCAGGCGTGCCCCTGCTGAAAGCGCGACAGCCAGGCGTGGTCCCCGGCACGGGTCCACCAGGCGGCATCGAGGTAGAGAAAGCGCTCGTTCCAGCGCCCCTCGTCGACCCGCCAGTCGTTGCGCCAGTCCCCCTGATCAAGGAAGGAGGCGGTGGCGCGCAGCAGCAGATCGGTGCTGACGCGCCCCTTGCGCACGTGATCGTTCAGGGCGTCGGAAACCTCGCCGGGGTTGAGCCACTGGCCGAGGCTGAAACCGTCGAAGTCGGCGTCGTCCAGCTCGCTTTGCGCATACAGCTCGCCATACAGGTTGAGATTCTGCGTGCCGATGGGCCGATAACGCAGGCCCAGCCCCAGGCCCAGCGAGCGGCCGTAGCGGTGGCGACCATCGCCGCCCAGCAGCGCCCGACCGTAGACCGACAACGAACGCCCGGCACGGCTCGGCTCCTCACCCAGGGCATGGTCCCAGACGGCCATCTGCACATTGCTCGAGGCCGCACGGCGCTCCTCACCGGAGCGGCTGCCGTCATCACGCAGGATGTCGTTGGTCGCCACGCCAGCCGGCGACCAGGTACTGGCCAGGGTGAAACTGTCACGCCGCGACAGCGTTTCATGGGCCCTGCGCTGGCGGTAGCGCCGCGCCTCCAGGCTGCCGTACTCGTCAGCGCCGGCCACCGGGTTCTGCTCCCGATCGATCACCCGGCGCAGTTCGCGGCGCGCGGCGGCACTGTCCTCGGCCTCGTCATAACGCCAGGCCAGTGTCTCGCCGATGCGGTAGTCCTCGGGAAAGTCGCGCGTGGCACGCTCCAGCAGCGCAATGGCGCGGCGGCGCTGCTCGGCACTGGGTGACGCCGCCAGGCGCATGCCGTAGTCGGCGTTGTAGCGCGGATGGTCCGGCTCGAGGCGCACGGCCTCGGCCAGCCATGCACTGCTCTGCGGCAGGTCACCGGCCTGCTGGGC
>NZ_JAODYT010000115.1:0-8443 GCF_029834875.1 Pseudomonas sp. GD04158
CGCAACGCACCGGCGCTGTTCGCCGCCGAACTGGATGGCTGCCGCTGGGGCCTGCTGTCGCTGAAACTGTCGCTCTGGCTGCTGCAACGCGGCTGGACGGTGGAGCGCAACAACCGCGGCAATCGCCAGGGCAGCGCGGCCCTGGGCAACTGGCTGCCCACCCTGCTCGCCGAGGAAGGCGCCGCCCTGCAGCTGCGCCGCTACCAGCAGCAGCCGGAGGACCTGGCCGAGCAGATGCCGCGCCTGGAGCGCCTGCTGGTCTGGCTGCGCCTGGCGCGCGGCGTGCTGGAGGTGCCCGAGGTCGACCGCCTGTATGGCGAGCTGAACAAGCTGTACGGGTTGGCTCAGCAGGAACTGGACGACGAGCAGCGCCAATTGCGCGCCACTCAGGCGCAGATCGTGAACAGCCTCAAGGCCTGGAAGGCGTTGGTGAAATAGCGCAGGGCTCGGTGCGCACGGCGCACCCTACAGCATGAAAAACGGGCCCCGCGGGGCCCGTTTTGCTTTCAGCCAGAAGCTCAGTTGCTGCTGGCGCTGCGGCGGCTGTCGACCACCTGCTGCCAGGACGGGCTGGTGGTTTCGTCCATGGCCTGCTGCAGGGCCTTCTTGCGCTTTTCCTCGGCACGATGGGCGAAGAACCAGGCGAGGAACGTGGCGAAGGACACCGCCAGCAGGATCAGGCTGGCCACCGCATTGATCTCAGGCTTAACCCCCAGACGCACGGCGGAGAAGATCTCCATCGGCAGGGTGGTCGACCCCGGACCGGAGACGAAGCTGGCCAGCACCAGATCGTCCAGCGACAGGGCGAAGGACATCATGGCACCGGCTGCCAGCGATGGCGCGATCATCGGCACGGTGATCAGGAAGAACACCTTCCACGGCTTGGCACCCAGATCCATGGCCGCCTCTTCGATGGACATGTCCAGCTCGCGCAGGCGCGACGACACCACCACCGCCACGTAGGCCGAGCAGAAGGTGGTGTGGGCGATCCAGATGGTGGTCATGCCGCGCTGCGCCGGCCAGCCGATCAGCTGCGCCATCAGCACGAACAGCAGCAGCAGCGACAGACCGGTGATCACCTCGGGCATCACCAGCGGTGCGGTGACCAGACCCCCGAACAGGGTGCGTCCCTTGAAGCGGGTGATGCGAGTCAGCACGAAAGCCGCCAGGGTGCCCAGCGCCACCGCCGCGATGGCGGTGTAGCAGGCGATTTCCAGCGAGCGCATCACCGAGTTCATCAGCTGGGTATTGTCCAGCAGGCCGACGTACCACTTCACCGACCAGCCACCCCACACCGTTACCAGCCGCGAGGCGTTGAACGAGTAGATGACCAGGATGACCATGGGCAGGTAGATGAACACCAGCCCCGCCCAGAGCATGATGCTGGAGAAACTGAAACGCTTCATGGGCGGCCCTCCAGCTCTTTCGCTTGGTTACGGTTGAACAGGATGATGGGCACGATCAGGATCGCCAGCATCACCACCGCCAGAGCGGACGCCACCGGCCAGTCGCGGTTGTTGAAGAACTCCTGCCACAGCACCTTGCCGATCATCAGGGTCTCCGGGCCGCCGAGCAGTTCGGGGATGACGAACTCACCCACCACCGGGATGAACACCAGCATGGAGCCGGCGATGATGCCGTTCTTCGACAGCGGCACGGTGATCCGCCAGAAGTTGTTGAAGTTGCTCGAGCCCAGGTCGGAGGCGGCCTCCAGCAGGCTCGGGTCGTGCTTCACCAGGTTGGCGTAGAGCGGCAGGATCATGAACGGCAGGTACGAATAGACCACGCCGATGTACACCGCGGTGTTGGTGTTGAGGATCTGCAGCGGCGTGTCGATCAGGCCGATACCCATCAGCAGGCTGTTGAGCAGGCCGTTGTTGCCGAGAATGCCCATCCAGGCGTAGACGCGGATCAGGATCGCGGTCCAGGTCGGCATCATGATCAGCAGCAGCAGTACGGTCTGGCGCTCCTTCGGCGCCCGCGCGATGGCGTAGGCCATGGGGTAGCCGATCACCAGGCACAACAGGGTGCTGAAGAAGGCGACCTGCAGCGAGCCCAGATAGGCCGAGACGTACAGGGCATCCTCGGTGAGGAAGATGTAGTTGCCGAAGTTCAGCAGCAGCGTCAGTTTGTTGTCCGCCCACTGGTAGATTTCCGTGTAGGGCGGAATCGCCACATCGGCTTCGGCGAAGCTGATCTTCAGCACGATGACGAAGGGCAGCAGGAAGAACAGGAACAGCCAGAGGAAGGGTATGCCGATAACGGCATGCCGCCCGCTGGGCAGATAGCGCGTCAGTTTGCTCGGTTTCATGATTGCAGTACCACGCCGCTGTCGTCTTCCCAGTACACCACCACCGGATCGTCCCAGGTCGGGCGCTTGCCGCGGCGCTCGGCGTTGGCGATGAAGCACTGCACGATCTGCCCGGAGCTGAGCTTGACGTGGTACACCGAATGGCCGCCGAGGTAGGCGATGTCGTGCACGTGGCCACGGCTCCAGTTGTACTCGGGGTGCTCATGGTCGGCCGGCAAGGCGGTGGCCATCAGCAGTTTTTCCGGGCGCAGGGCGTAGCTGACCTTCTTGTCCTCGGCACGGGTACTGACGCCATGGCCGATGTAGATCGGCTTGTCCAGCTGCGGGCAATCGATGATCGCGTGGTCGGCTTCATCGCTGACGATCTGGCCGTCGAACAGGTTGACGTTGCCGATGAACTCGCACACCAGGCGGCTGGTCGGCGTCTCGTAGATGTCCACCGGGCTGCCGGTCTGGGCGATCCAGCCCAGGTGCATGATGGCGATGCGCTGGGCCATGGTCATGGCCTCTTCCTGGTCGTGGGTGACCATCACGCAGGTCACGCCGACGCGCTCGATGATCTCCACCAGCTCCAGCTGCATCTGCGAGCGCAGCTTCTTGTCCAGCGCGCCCATCGGCTCGTCGAGCAGCAGCAGCTTGGGACGCTTGGCCAGGGAACGGGCCAGGGCCACGCGCTGACGCTGGCCGCCCGAGAGTTGATGCGGCTTGCGCTTGGCGTACTGGGTCATGTGCACCAGCTTGAGCATCTCGGCCACGCGCTCGTCGATCTCGGCCTGGGGCAGCTTGTCCTGCTTGAGACCGAAGGCGATGTTCTGCGCCACGGTCATGTGCGGGAACAGCGCGTAGGACTGGAACATCATGTTGATCGGCCGCTGGTAGGGCGGCATGTCGGTGATGTCCACACCGTCGAGGATGATGCGTCCCTCGGTGGGCCGCTCGAAGCCGGCGAGCATGCGCAGCAGCGTGGATTTGCCCGATCCCGAGCCACCGAGCAGGGCGAAGATCTCACCCTTGTTGATGGTCAGCGATACGTCGTCGACTGCCACTGTCTCGTCGAATTTCTTGGTTACCCGATCGATCTTGACCAGCACCTCTTTCGGTGTCTGGTTTCCCTCGAGGGCTTTTTTGTAGGCGCTGGAAGCGACAGCCATTATCGGAAAACTCCCGGAAGATTGTGCCCGGCCCCTGCGGCCGGGCAGAACGATTACTGACCCGACTTGACCTTGGTCCAGGCGCGAGTCATCAGACGCTGCACACGCACCGGCAATTCGGCAGAGATGTACAGTTTGTCCAGTACCGCTTGTGGCGGGTACACGGACGGGTCGTTGCGTACGTCCTGATCCATCAGTTCACCGGCCTTGGTGTTGGGGTTGGCGTAGCCGACGTAGTTGCTGACGTCGGCGATCACCTGCGGATCGAGGAGGAAATTGATGAAGGCATGAGCCTGCTCGACGTTCGCCGCGTCGGCCGGAATGGCCAGCATGTCGAACCAGAGGTTGGCGCCCTCCTTGGGAATGGCGTAGGCGATCTCGATACCCTTGCCGGCCTCTTCGGCACGGTCGGCGGCCTGCAGGATGTCGCCGGAGAAGCCGGCTGCCACGCAGATGTTGCCGTTGGCCAGATCACCGATGTACTTGGAGCTGTGGAAGTAGGTGACGTAGGGGCGCACCTCCAGCAGCTTGGCTTCGGCCTTGGCGTAGTCGTCGGGGTTGGTGCTGTTGGGGTCCAGGCCCAGGTAGTTGAGCATGGCCGGGATCATCTCGTCGGCCGAGTCGAGGAAGGCCACGCCGCACTGGCTGAGCTTCTTGATGTTCTCGGCTTCGAACAGCACGGCCCAGGAGTCGATCTCCTCGACGCCCAGTACGGCCTTGATCTTCTCGACGTTGTAACCGATGCCGTTGGTGCCCCACAGGTAGGGCACCGAGTACTGGTTGCCGGGGTCGTTGGTTTCCAGCTGCTTGAGCAATGCCTGGTCCAGATTGTCCCAGTTCGGCAGCTTGGCGCGGTCGAGCGGCTGGAAGGCGCCGGCACGAATCTGCTTGCCGAGGAAATGGTTGGACGGCACCACCACGTCATAGCCACTGCGACCGGCGAGCAGTTTGCCTTCGAGGGTTTCGTTTGAGTCGAAGACGTCGTAGATCGGCTTGATGCCGGTTTGCGCCTCGAACTTGGCCAGGGTCTCTTCGCCGATGTAGTCGCTCCAGTTGTAGATGTGCACCTTCGGCTGGGCCAGGGCCACACCACAGACGGCGGAGGCCGCCAGGGCGATCAGAGACTTGGGCAGGGTAACTCGCACAGTTTCATCCTCGTTATGGTGTGCCGCCCGAAAAGGCGCGGCACTTTATAGGAAAATCTTCCGCCGATCAGCGTCCGCTCTTGATTCGCGTCCAGTCACGGGTCAGCCAGCGCTGCACCTCGGGGGTACGCTCCTCGGCAACGTAGAGCTTGGCCATGACCTCCGCGCTGGGATACACGCCCGGATTCTCGCGCACGCCTTCGTCGACCAGCTCGGTGGCCTTGAGGTTGGGGTTGGCGTAGGCCACGTAATTGCTGATCTTGGCGATCACGTCCGGGCGCAGCAGGTAGTTGATGAAGGCATGCGCCTCATCGACGTTCTTCGCGTCCTTGGGAATCGCCAGCAGGTCGGCCCACATCGCGGTGCCTTCCTTGGGAATGATGTAGATGATCTCGTCGCTGCGGCCGGCCTCTTCGGCACGGTCGGCGGCCTGCAGCACGTCGCCGGAGTAGCCGAAGGCGGCGCAGATCTCGCCGTTGGCCAGGTCGGAGATGAACTTGGAGCTGTGGAAGTAGGTGATGTACGGGCGCACCTTCATCATCTGCTCGAAGGCTTTGTCGTAGTCTTCGCGCTTGGTGGTGTGCGGCGACAGGCCCAGGTAGTTGACCGTCTGCGGCAGCACTTCATCGCCCGAGTCGAGCAGGGCGATGCCGCATTTCGCCAGCTTCTCGGCGTACTGCGGCTCGAACAGCAGGGCCCAGGAATCCAGCGGGGCATCTTCGCCGAGCACGGCACGGGCCTTGGTGGCGTTCAGGCCAATGCCGTTGGTGCCCCACAGATAAGGCACCGAGTATTCGTTGCCGGGGTCGCCCGCGGCCAGGTTCTGCATGATGGTCGGGTCGAGATTGACCAGGTTCGGCAGCTTGGATTTGTCCAGCTTCAGATAGGTGCCGGCACGCACCTGCTTGGCCAGGTAGTGGTTGGTGGGTACCACCACGTCGTAGCCGCTCTGGCCGGTGGCCAGCTTGCCATCGAGGGTTTCGTTGGAGTCGAAAACGTCATACACCACCTTGATGCCGGTTTCCTTCTCGAACTCGGCGATGGTGTCCGGCGCAATGTAGTCGGACCAGTTGTAGACCTTGACCACACGATTGGCCGCCTGGGCTGCGGACATGCCAATGGCGGCGGCGACAAGGCCGGCCAGCAGGATAGAACGACGCATGACGTTTCCTCTTCTTGCCTGGAGAAAGCCTGGCGGGCGAACCCGCCAGGCGGCGTTGCTGCGTTGCTTAGCGACCGGACTTGATCTTGGTCCAGCTGCGGGTCATGTTGCGCTGCACCGCCGGAGCCAGGTCCGGGAAGGTGTAGATCTTCTTCAGCACTTCCGGCGTCGGGTATACGCCCGGGTCGGTGCGCAGGGCCTCATCCACCAGCGGCGTAGCCGCGGCGTTGCCGTTGGGGAACTGCACGTAGTTGGTGATGTTGGCCATCACCGCCGGCTCCATCAGGTAGTTGAGGAACACGTGGGCAGCCTCGACGTTCTTGGCATCGGCCGGCACCGCCAGCATGTCGAAGAAGGAACCTGCGCCTTCCTTGGGAATGTTGTAGCCGACGTTGACGCCGTTCTTGGCTTCCTCGGCGCGCGCCTTGCTCTGATAGATGTCGCCCGAGTAGCCGATGGCGACGCAGATGTTGCCGTTGGCCAGGTCGGAGATGTACTTGGAGCTGTGGAAGTAGGCCACCGAAGGACGGATGGAGAGGAACAGTTCCTCGGCCTTCTTCAGCTCGTCAGCCTTGCTGCTGTCCGGGGCGTAGCCCAGGTAGTGCAGCGCCGCCGGGAGAATTTCGGTCGGCGAGTCGAGGAAGGACACGCCGCAGGACTTCAGCTTTTCCATGTTCTCCGGCTTGAACACCAGATCCCAGGAATCCACCGGCGCGTCGTCGCCGAGCACGGCCTTGACCTTGTCGACGTTGTAGCCGATGCCGATAGTGCCCCACATGTAGGGGATCGAGTACTGGTTGCCCGGGTCACTCGGATCCAGCGCCTTGAGCAGGTCCTGGTCGAGGTTCGACCAGTTCGGCAGCTTGGACTTGTCCAGCTTCTGGAACACGCCCGCCTTGATCTGCTTGGCCAGGAAGGGGTTGGACGGTACCACCACGTCGTAACCGGAGCTGCCGGCCAGCAACTTGGCTTCCAGCACCTCGTTGCTGTCGAAGACGTCATAGACGACCTTGATGCCGGTTTCCTTCTCGAAGTTGGCCAGGGTGTCTTCGGCGATGTAGTCGCTCCAGTTGTAGACATGCAGCACCTTGCTGTCAGCCTGCGCAGCGCCTGCCACGGCGGCGGTCAGGGACAACGCGAGAAGGGTCTTGCCGAATGTTTTCATGCGTACAGCTCCTGTTGTTGTGTCGGTAATCCGGAGGACGCGCGAGCCGCTCGATTCAGGCTGGCTCACGCACTCCGGCGCAGTCTGGCAAGGTCATGGCACCGCTGACAACTTTCCGTGACTGCGGGCTTTCAGACCGACAGGTCACGCAGGGTGAGATCCAGGCACTTGCGCGCTTTTTCCACCAGTTCGTCGATTTCCGCCCGGCTGATCACCAGCGGCGGGGCAATGATCATGGTGTCGCCCACGGCGCGCATGATCAGACCGTTATTAAAGCAGTGCCCGCGACAGACCATGCCGGCGGCCACGGTGTCCGGGTAACGCTTGCGCGTCGCCTTGTCCTGCACCAGTTCGATGGCGCCGAGCATGCCCAGGCCGCGTACCTCGCCCACCAGCGGGTGCTCTGCCAGTTCGCGCAGGCGTTGCTGCAAATACGGTGCCGTTTCCGCCTTCACCCGCTGGACGATGCCTTCTTCGCGGAGCAGGCGCAGGTTTTCCAGCCCCACCGCCGCCGCCACCGGATGGCCGGAATAGGTGAAGCCGTGGTTGAAGTCGCCATGCGCCTCGATCACCTCGAACACCTTGTCGCTGACGATCAGCCCGCCCATCGGCACATAGCCGCTGGTGAGGCCCTTGGCGATGGTCATCAGATCCGGCTTGAGGTCGTAGTACTGGCTGCCGAACCATTCGCCGGTACGGCCGAAGCCGCAGATCACCTCGTCGGCCACGAACAGAATGTCGTACCTGGCGAGGATCTCCTTGATCCGCGGCCAGTAGGTCTCAGGCGGGATGATCACGCCGCCGGCGCCCTGGATCGGCTCGGCGATAAAGGCGGCAACGTTTTCTTCGCCCAGCTCGAGAATCTTCTTCTCCAGCTGATCGGCGGCCCAGATGCCGAACTCCTCCGGCGACTGGTCGCCGCCCTCGCCGAACCAGTAGGGCTGCGGGATATGAGCGATACCCGGAATCGGCAGGTCGCCCTGCTCGTGCATGAACTTCATGCCGCCGAGGCTGGCGCCGGCCACGGTGGAGCCGTGGTAGCCGTTCTCGCGGCCGATGATGATCTTCTTGTTCGCTTTGCCCTTGCACGCCCAGTAGTGGCGCACCAGGCGCAGCATGGTGTCGTTGCCTTCGGAGCCCGAACCGGTGAAGAACACGTGGTTCATGCCGGCCGGTGCCAGTTGGGAGATGGCGTGGGCCAGCTCCAGCACCGGCGGGTGGGCGGTCTGGAAAAAGGTGTTGTAGAACGGCAGCTGACGCATCTGCGTCGCGGCAGCTTCGACCAGCTCCTCGCGGCCATAGCCCACGGCCACGCACCACAGGCCGGCCATGCCATCGAGGATCTTGTTGCCCTCGCTGTCCCACAGGTGCACGCCCTTCGCTTCAGTGATGATGCGCGGGCCTTTTTCGGCCAGCTGCCTGTAATCACTGAACGGCGCCAAGTGGTGAGCCTGGCTCAGGGCCTGCCAGTGCGCGGTTTGCGGATTGTTCGCTTGCTTGTTCATAACC
>NZ_JAODYT010000116.1:0-8348 GCF_029834875.1 Pseudomonas sp. GD04158
ACGACACGGCTGGGGCATCCGCAGCCGGTGCCTGCGGCGGTTGTTGCGGCTGCGGTGGGCGAAAGTCGTGACGCTCGGCCGGCACATGGTCCGGCAAGGTGGGCGGCGGTACTGCCGGCGCGGCGAGAAAATCGAACAGATCCGGTTTGGTATCCAGTGGCGAACCGCCGGGCTGCATCTGCACCGAGAAGGTGGAAGGCGCTGCCGGTTCGGGGAAAACCGCAGCGCTGCCGCCCTGGCGACTCATGAGCGCATCGAAGCCGGTGAAGGGATCGCTATTGGCCATCACCGGCGTTTCTGTCGAAAAATTGGCGCTGCTCAGATGCACCAGAATGTCGTATTCACCGAGGCGAATCAGCTCGCCATCGTGCAGCGGTTCGCTGTTGCCGCGATGCATCCGGATGCCCGCGTTGACCAGTTGCACGCCATTGGTGCTGGTGTCGGTCAGATAGTAGGTGCCACCGCGAAACTGGATCACGCAGTGTTGTCCGGAAACCAGGCGCTCGGGGTCCGGCAGAACCCAGTCATTGTCCTGATTACGCCCGATTTTGAGCTCTCCCTGGTCGAGTTCCACCTCCGCGCGCTGCCCGGGTGTCAGCTTGTGATAACTGGTGATGGTCAGACGCAGTGGCATTCAAGCTCCTTGCAAATCATCGCGACTGAACTTCGCGTTTACCCAACGAGAGACCTGAGTATAGGTCTGGCAAAGTCGAAGAGTGTTGTTCACAAGTAACACTTTGAATGTGCTTTTTTGCGATTACATATATAGCAAAAGAAGCTAAATAAAATTTTTCAGGTCGCCTATCTTCTTTCGCCTGACACTTCGTCGTGACAAATGGCCAATTTCTTGACAACAACAAAACACTGCCAAGACTTGCTCTAACCAACCGCTGGCGAAGTCGGTTTCACCTCGCCGTATCGAACGTAATTCGCAGGATGCGGATGTAGTCCAGCGTTCGGTCTGAAGGCATTACCTGCTGCGGCAGGTCTGATATGGAGATCACCCATTGTGGTGGACGTACAACAGCTTTTGACTGCCATCTCACCCGACTCGCCGAGCGGGGATGACCTCGAATACGACGCCGCTTTTCTCGAACTGGAGCGCACCGCACAAGGCCAACCCGAACGTCAGATGGGCGACTCGGTATTGCCTGCCGAGCCGCCGGACTGGCGCCAGGTCCGTGAGCAGAGCGCAGCACTGTTCGCACGCAGCAAGGACCTGCGCATCGCCAATTACTACCTGCAGAGCAGCATCGTGCTGGACGGCGTCGCCGGCCTGGCCCAGGCGCTGCAATTGATCCAGGCGTTGCTGCAGCAGTTCTGGGACAGCCTTCACCCCGTGCTGGACGCCGACGACGACAACGACCCCACCTTCCGCATCAACGCCCTGGCCGGCATCAGCGCCGAACCGGTGGTGCGTCTGCTGTGGGACATGCCGCTGATCCGTTCACGCGCCTTCGGCACCGTCACCCTGCGTGCAGCGCTCAATGCCAGCGGGCTGCAGCGCTTCACCAGCGAGAGCATGAGCCTCGAGCAGGTCGGCGGCGCCTTTCGCGACAGCGACGCGGAACAGGTCGAGGCCTGTCGCGCCGCGATCACGGCCGCCCAGGCGGCGCTGCAGGGCATCGAGCGCGAAGTCAACGAGCGCGTGGGCTCCGATCGCGGAGCCGAACTCGGCGCGATCAAGCAGCTGTTGCGCCACGCCGTGCACATCGTCAACGAGCATGCGCCCGCCGCAGGCGGCGAGCAGGCCAGCTCCGAGCAGCCTGCGCCCGCCGAGCCAGGCGAAGTCGCAGCCGTCAGTGCCTCGGCGCCGCGCCCGAGCGGCGAGATCAACCATCGCGACGATGTGCTCAAGGCGCTCGACCGCATCCTCGCCTATTACGCCAGGCACGAGCCCTCCAGCCCGGTTCCGGTGCTGCTCAACCGTGCCAAGACCCTGGTCAACGCCGACTTCGCCACCATCGTGCGCAACCTGATCCCGGACGGCTTTTCCCAGTTCGAACGCTTCCGGGGACCGGAGGGCGAATAGCTCTGCTGAGCACTTTTCCCATTCACAGCACTACAGCCGCAACCGCAGCGCAGGAGGAACAAGATGGCCAACCCCAGCAGCCAGAAATTCATCGCTCGCAACCGTGCTCCACGGGTGCAGATCGAGTACGACGTGGAGCTCTACGGCGCGGAGAAGAAGGTCCAGCTGCCCTTCGTCATGGGGGTGATGGCCGATCTCGCGGGCAAGCCCGCCGAGCCGCTGCCGGCGGTAGCTGACCGCAAGTTCCTGGAGATCGACGTGGACAACTTCGACTCCCGGCTCAAGGCGATGAAACCGCGCGTCGCCTTCAACGTGCCCAACACCCTCAGCGGTGAAGGCAACCTCAGCCTCGACATCACCTTCGAGAGCATGGACGACTTCAGCCCCGCCGCCGTGGCGCGCAAGGTCGATGCCCTCAATCAACTGCTCGAAGCCCGCACCCAGCTGGCCAACCTCCTGACCTACATGGACGGCAAGACCGGTGCCGAGGAAATGATCATGAAGGCGATCAAGGATCCGGCCCTGCTGCAGGCGCTGGCCAGTGCACCGAAACCGACCGATTCCGAGCCGCAGAGCTGATAGAGGACGCAGACCATGGCCGAGACGATGACCGAACAGCAGGCCCAGGCCGGGACTGCTACCGCAGAAGGCGGCGACTTCGCCGCCCTCCTCCTGCAGGAATTCAAACCCAAGACCGAGCGCGCCCGCGAGGCGGTGGAAACCGCAGTGCGCACCCTGGCCGAACATGCGCTGGCAAAGACCGACCTGATCTCCAACGATGCGATCAAGTCCATCGAGTCGATCATCGCGGCCATCGACGCCAAGCTCACCGAGCAGATCAACCTGATCATGCACCATCAGGACTTCCAGCAACTGGAGAGCGCCTGGCGCGGGCTGAGCTACCTGGTCAACAACACCGAGACCGACGAGCAGCTGAAGATCCGCGTGATGAGCATCTCCAAGGGCGAGCTGCACAAGACCCTGAAGAAGTTCAAGGGCACCGCCTGGGACCAGAGCCCGATCTTCAAGAAGATGTACGAAGAGGAATACGGCCAGTTCGGCGGCGAACCCTACGGCTGTCTGGTCGGCGATTACTACTTCGACCAGTCGCCGCCGGACGTGGAACTGCTCACCGAACTGTCCAAGGTCTGCGCGGCCATGCACGCGCCGTTCATTTCGGCGGCATCGCCCACGGTCATGGGCATGGGCTCCTGGCAGGAGCTGTCCAACCCGCGTGACCTGACCAAGATCTTCACCACCCCCGAATACGCCGCCTGGCGCTCGCTGCGCGAGTCCGAGGATGCCCGCTACATCGGCCTGACCATGCCGCGCTTCCTCGCCCGCCTGCCTTACGGGGCCAAGACCGATCCGGTCGATGCCTTTGCCTTCGAGGAGGACACCAGCGGCGCCGACAGCAGCAAGTACACCTGGGCCAACTCGGCCTACGCCATGGCGGTGAACATCAACCGCTCGTTCAAGCTCTACGGCTGGTGCTCGCGCATCCGCGGCGTGGAGTCCGGCGGCGAGGTGACCAACCTGCCCGCCCACACCTTCCCCACCGACGACGGTGGCGTGGACATGAAGTGCCCCACCGAGATCGCCATTTCCGACCGCCGCGAGGCCGAGCTGGCGAAGAATGGCTTCATGCCCCTGCTGCACAAGAAGAACACCGACCTGGCCGCGTTCATCGGTGCGCAGTCGTTGCAGAAGCCGGCCGAGTACGACGATCCCGACGCGACCGCCAACGCCAACCTCGCCGCGCGCCTGCCCTACCTGTTCGCCACCTGCCGCTTCGCGCATTACCTGAAATGCATCGTTCGCGACAAGATCGGCTCGTTCAAGGAGAAGGACGACATGCAGCGCTGGCTGCAGGACTGGATCCTCAACTACGTCGATGGCGATCCCGCCCACTCCACCGAGACCACCAAGGCGCAACACCCGCTGGCGGCGGCCGAGGTCGTGGTCGAGGAAATCGAAGGCAACCCCGGGTACTACAGCTCGAAGTTCTTCCTGCGGCCGCATTACCAGCTGGAAGGGCTCACCGTGTCGTTGCGCCTGGTGTCGAAACTGCCCTCGGCCAAGGGCGCTTGATTCATCCAACACGGGTGCCCGCCGCCTGGGAGGGCATCGTTCTGCATAGTGTGGCGCTAGCCACCAAGGAGGCATGATGGCTGTTGATATGTTCATCAAGATCGGCGATCTCGAAGGCGAATCCGCCGACAAGACCCACGGAAAGGAAATCGACGTACTGGCATGGAGCTGGGGCATGTCGCAGAGCGGCAACATGCACCAGGGCGGTGGTGGCGGTGCCGGCAAGGTCAGCATTCAGGACATCTCGATCACCAAGTGGATCGACAAGTCCTCACCCAACCTGATGATGGCGTGTTCCAACGGCAAGCACTTCCCGGAAGCCAAGCTGACGGTGCGCAAGGCCGGTGGCGAATCACCGGTGGAGTACCTGATCATCACCCTCAAGGAAGTCCTGGTGTCCTCCGTCAGCACCGGCGGCAGCGGCGGCGAGGATCGCCTGACCGAGAACGTCTCGCTCAACTTCGCCCAGGTGCTGGTCGACTACCAGCCGCAGAAAGCCGATGGTGCCAAGGATGGAGGCCCGGTCAAGTACGGCTGGAACATCCGCGAGAACGTCAAGGTATGAACGCAGCCCACCCCGAGCAGGAACTCGGGGTGGGTAATTTCAAACCCGGTCATGCGCGAAAGGAGTTTCGACAATGGCCCGCCCTGCTTTCATCAACTTGTGGAGCAGCTATCCCACGGAGAGTCATCCCTGCGACGGGGGATGGGAAAATCAATGTGCGATCCGCCTGAGCATCACCCTCAACGCGGAGCGGAGCATCCGCGTGGATCGCCAGACCTATTCCGAGCCGCGTTGCAGTCACGGCCATGCGCGCGGGGCGGAGTCCCTCGCCAACTGGCTGTGGCGTCATCATCTCGGCCGGCCGACCGTCTTCACCGACGGGGCGCTGGCCAAGCGTCAGGTCAACGAGAAGACCGGCATCATCTTCTTCAAGGACTGCTTCACCCGCAGCGGCGAAACCACGGCCACGGGCGATCACATCGACCTGTGGAACCGCGGCCGTACCAAGACCTACGACGACCCGGCCAACCACGCCGCCCAGGTCTGGTTCTGGGAGCTGACATGAAAGCGACGCCACTTTCGGCAAGCCTTGCCGGCCTGATGTGCCTGAGCCTGGCTGCCTGCGCCCAGTCGGCTGCCGACAGCGCCACCCAGGCCCTGTTCAGCGAGCAGAGGCTGCAGCTGCAGGACCACGCCGGGCAGTGCCGACTGATCGGCGAAGACGGCGAACTAGACCTGCTGCTCAAGTGGCCCTGCCAGTTCCACCGCGACCCGCAGGGCAGGTTGCGCACGCAGCAGGTGGGCAGCACCCAGGTGCTGCTGGTGGAAAGCAGCGAGCCGGATGAGCCGCCCAGCCGCGACTGTGACACCACCTTGCAGGCGATCAGGACGACCGAACAGGGGCTGGAGGCTTCCACGGTGGTCAGCCGGGTTGCCGCCTGCCCGCCCTTTCAGTGGGACGAGAAAGTCTTCATCGGCCTGTTCGAGGCCGCGGCTCAGGGTTCCTGACAAGACCTACCCGCACCCGCGCGGTGCATGAATGAAGGATGCAGTGATGAACGCCGATGAACTGCTACGTGCCGGCAAGCTCGATGAGGCGCTCAACGCGCTGCAGGATCAGGTGCGGGCGCAGCCGTCCAATGCGTCGTTGCGCGTGTTCCTGTTCCAGCTGCTGGCGGTGCTCGGGCAATGGAGCCGCGCGCAGAACCAGTTGAAGGTGGCAGGCGAGCTGGACGCCTCCACCCTGGCCATGGTGCAGACCTACCGCTCGGCGCTGGAATGCGAGGCGCTACGTGCCGAAGTATTCGCCGGACGTCTGACACCGGTGCTGCTGGGCGAACCCGCGCCCTGGCTGGCGCCCCTGATCCAGGCGCTGCAAGTGGATGCGCGGGGCCATGCCGAGGCAGCACAGGCGCTGCGCGATCAGGCCTTCGAAGCCGCACCGGCGGTACCTGGGGAACTCAATGGCGAAGCCTTCGCCTGGTGCGCCGATGCCGACCCGCGACTCGGCCCGGTGCTGGAGCTGATCGTCAATGGCCGCTACGTCTGGCTGCCGATGGAGAACATCGCCAGCCTGACGTGCGAGGCGCCCAGCGATCTGCGCGACCTGGTGTGGATGCCCGCCGAGCTGACCCTGCGCAACGGCGGCAGCACCGTGGCGCTGATTCCCAGCCGTTATCCCGACACGGTCCAACTCGGCGATGACGCGGCGCGCCTGGCACGCAAGCTGGACTGGCTCGACAACGGCCTACCCATCGGCCAGCGGCTGTTCGCCACTGACCTGGGCGATACCGCGTTGTTCGAGCTGCGCAGCCTGACCTTCGGCGCAGGAGCAGCCTGACGATGGCCGAGCTGACTCTGCAGGAGCGCTTGCAACCTTCGCTGCTCGATCGTCTCACCGACGACGATCCCCACAACCCGAAGGAAAGCGCCGAACGCCGGGTGATGAACCAGAACCAGCTCAAGGCCTCGGTGCTGCGCGACCTGGCCTGGCTGCTCAATACCACGGCCCTGCTCGACAGCGAGAGCGCCGCGCAGATGCCGGCCGGCAGCTCGGTGATCAATTTCGGTCTGCCGCCGCTGTCCGGCCACACCGCTTCGAGCATCGACGTGCAGCTGGTCGAGAGCGTGCTGACGGAAATCATCGAGACCTATGAGCCGCGTCTGCTCAAGGGCTCGCTGCGGGTGCGTGCGCAACTGCAGAGCGACGAGATGAACCACAACGCCCTGAGCTTCGAGATCGAGGCCGACCTGTGGGCCGAGCCGGTGCCGCTGCGCCTGCTGCTGTCCACCGATCTCGACCTGGAAACCGGGCACATCAAGGTCGCCCCGGTCGATGGCAGGAGGCGCTCATGAACCCGCGCCTGCTCGACTATTACAACCAGGAGCTGCAGCACATCCGCGAAAGCGCGGCGGAGTTCGCCGCCGAGTTCCCCAAGATCGCCAGTCGCCTGACGCTGTCCGGCATCGATTGCGCCGACCCCTATGTCGAAAGACTGCTGGAGGGTTTCGCCTACCTCACCGCCCGTGTCCATCTGAAACTGGACGCCGAATACCCCACCTTCACCCATAACCTGCTGGAAATCGCCTACCCCCACTACCTGGCGCCGACGCCGTCGGTGACTGTGGTGCAGCTGTGCGCCGACCCGGACGAAGGCTCGCTGGCCAGTGGTTTCCGGATCGAGCGCGGCGCTGCGCTGCGAGGCCAGCTGGGGCACGAGGAACAGACCGCCTGCGAATACCGCACCAGCCATGACGTGACGCTGTGGCCGCTGGAGGTCAGCCGCGCCGAGTACTTCGGCAACCCGGCCACCGCCCTGGGCCGCCTGGCCGCGGCAGAACCCAGGGCCAAGGCCGGCCTGCGCATTCGTCTCAAATGTGGCGCCGGCATGCCCTTCAAGGCCCTGGCGCTGGACAGCCTGCCGCTGTTTCTCGCTGGGGCGGACGAGCAGCCGTTTCGCCTGTATGAGCAACTGCTGGGCAATGCCTGCGCCCTGTTCATCAAGAGCGTCGACGGCGAATGGGCCGAGCGCCTGCCGCTGAGCTGCATCCAGGCGCGCGGCTTCGACGACAAGGATGCGGTGCTGCCCGTTGTGCCGCGCGCCTTCCAGGGCTACCGCCTGTTGCAGGAGTACTTCGCCCTGCCCAACCGTTTCCTGTTCGTCGAGTTCAGCGGTCTGCTGCGCGGCGTGGCTCGTTGCGCGACCCAGGAGCTGGAGCTGGTGGTGCTGTTCAACCGCCTCGATGCCAGCCTGGAAGGCTCGGTATCGGCCGCGCAGTTCGTGCCCTTCTGCACCCCGGCGATCAACCTGTTTCCCCGTCGCGCCGACCGCATCCACTTGAGCGACCGCGTGCATGAGTATCAGGTAATCGCCGACCGCACCCGCCCGCTGGACTTCGAGGTGCACTCGCTGACCCAGGTCAGCGGCCACGGCAGCGGTCCCGAGCAACCCTTCCAGCCGTTCTACGCCATTCGTGACCCGGCCCGCTATGGCCGCGAGCAGGCCTATTACGTGGTGCGCCGCGAGGCACGCCGGCTGTCCAGCCAGGCGCGGCGGCGCGGGCCGCGTTCCACCTACGTGGGCAGCGAAACCTTCGTTTCGCTGGTGGACGTCAACCAGGCGCCGTATCGACATGACCTGCGCCAGCTGGGCATTGGCGCCCTGTGCACCAACCGCGACCTGCCGCTGCTGATGCCGGTGGGCACCGGCAAGAGCGATT
>NZ_JAODYT010000117.1:0-8161 GCF_029834875.1 Pseudomonas sp. GD04158
CGCTGCGCAGCACGCCGCCGGGCAGCTTGATACGGCAGATGCCACCGTCCAGCGCGGGGACGATGCGCAGCAGGCCGGGACAGGCGGAAGGGCGAATGGAGGTGTGCAAGCGGTCACCTGTGGCTAACGACGCGGCGACCGAACCAGCGAAATCCGCCCACAGGGGGATTCCATGGCATCGGTACACCCCGCCCGATGTTGGCACTCGCGACCAGCGTTCGTCGGCAGGTCTCCTGGCTGACAGGTCATGATCCGCTGCGCCTTCCCGGTTAACAGGCCGTTGAAAAACTACCTACGTTGGCAATACGGCGTTAAAAACGGCCTCAAAATGCTCATTTACAACACGTAAACTGCGCTTTTTCGGCCGTTTTTGCCTTGTCTTGCCTACCTCGCCTACGTTTTTCAACGGCCTTTCACCCAGTGGCCGATTGCATTGGACTCGCTGTTTACAGTTGCGGGGGCAGCCACGGTTTTACCGTGTTCCCTCTTAGGCCCGTTTTATAAGGGGCACCGACGAAGGCTGTATTATGCCCGCTTTGCCCGGCGTCGCGACACGCGCCCTGTCGGCTACTTGCGAGGAAGGTAGATGAAACCCTGGTTGACCCTGGTCGGCATCGGTGAAGACGGCTACCCCGGCCTGGGCAAGGCCGCGCGCCGCGCGCTGCTGGCGGCTACACGCATCGTCGGTGCGCCGCGTCAGCTGGCCTTGCTGCCGCCCTGCATCGGTGGCGAGCGGGAAACCTGGCCCAGCCCCTTCAACCTTGAACCGCTGCTGGCGCGGCGTGGCGAGGCGGTGTGCGTGCTGGCCAGCGGCGACCCGATGTTCTACGGCGTCGGCGCCAGCCTGGCGCGCCAGCTGCCGGCCGATGAGCTGCAGGTACTGCCGTCGCCGTCCTCGGTGTCGCTGGCGGCTGCGCGTCTGGGCTGGCCGCTGCAGGAGATTGATGTGGTCTCCTTGGTCGGCCGGCCGCTCGCCACGCTCAACGCCCGGCTGTTTCCCGGCATGCGCCTGCTGGTGTTGAGCGCCGATGGTGACACGCCCGCGCAGGTCGCCGAAGCCCTGTGCGCACGCGGTTTTGGCGCCAGTCGCCTGACCCTGCTGGAACACCTTGGCGGGCCGGATGAGCGCCGCATCGAGGGCCTGGCCGCGAGCTGGGACTTGCCGCGCGGCGCCGACCTCAACCTGCTGGCCGTGGAATGCCTGGCCGACGCCGGAGCACACCTGCTGCCACCGACCTGTGGTCTGCCTGACGAGGCCTACCGCCACGACGGCCAGCTGACCAAGCGCGACGTGCGCGCGGTGACCCTGGCGCGCCTGGCGCCGCTGCCCGGTGAGCTGCTGTGGGACGTGGGCGCCGGTTGTGGCTCCATCGGCATCGAATGGATGCGCGCGCACCCGGCCTGCCGCGCCATCGCCGTCGAGGCCAACGAAGGGCGTCAGGCCCATATCCGCCACAATCGCGATGCCCTCGGCGTCCCCGGGCTGCAACTGGTCGCCGGGCATGCGCCCGAGGCCCTGATCGGGCTGCCAGCGCCGGATGCCATTTTCATCGGCGGCGGCGTCACCGTGCCCGGTGTGCTGGATGATTGCTGGGCCGCACTCAAGCCCGGCGGGCGCCTGCTGGCCAATGCCGTGACCATTCAGAGCGAGGCGGCGCTGGTGGCCTTTCGCGAACGGCAGGGTGGCGAGCTGCTGCGGCTCACCGTGGCCCAGGCGCAGCCGCTGGGCGGGTTCGACACCTGGCGCGCGGCGCTGCCGATCACCCTGCTGGCGGTGCGCAAGCCGTGAGCGCGCGACTTCTGCTGCTCGGCGGCACTACCGAGGCCCTGCGCCTGGCCCGCCGCCTCGGGCCGGATACCGTCTACAGCCTGGCCGGCCTCGGCCGCGTGCCGGACGACCTGGCCTGCCGCGTGCGCGTCGGCGGCTTTGGCGGTGCCGAAGGCCTGGCGGCCTTTATCGCCGAAGAAGACATCGAGCTGCTGCTGGATCTGACCCACCCCTATGCCGCGCAGATCAGCCATAACGCCGCCCGCGCCGCCGAGACTGCTGGTGTGCCCTGCTGGGCCCTGCGCCGCCCCGGCTGGCAGCCGGGCGCAGGCGACGACTGGCGCGAGGTGGATGGCTGGGATGAACTGACCCGCGCGCTGACGCCGTTCCAGCGGCCGTTCTTCACCTCCGGTCGCGAGCCGCTGGCGCATCTGCACGAGATACCCGAGCACCAGCACTGGACGGTGCGCTGCCTGCAGGCCGAACCGGCGCCGCCGCGTGCCGAGATCATCGGCGCGCGCGGGCCGTTCTCTTTGGACGAGGAACGTGCGCTGTTCGCCCGTATCCGCTGCGATGTGCTGGTAAGCAAGAACAGCGGCAGCGCCTCCACCGAGCCCAAGCTGCAGGTCGCCCGCGAACGGGGCCTGCCGGTGCTGCTATTGCGCCGCCCGCAGTTGCCGGCTGTAACGCGCCAGTTCGAGGAGCTGGACGCTCTCTACGAGGCGCTGTCCTTGTAGGGCGGGTGAAACCCGCCAATGCCGGCCTGGCGGGTTGCACCCGCCCTACGCTTGCTGCGCCTGCGCTGATTCCGTAGGGTGCGCCGCGCGCACCGGGGCTTCTAGCACCTGCCGGATTGCCTCCGGACCACGACGCGCTGCTAGACTGCCGGCCCGTTCTGGAGACCGTCATGAGCCAAGCCCCCTACGCCCGCGTTCTGTTCATCGGCCCCGGCCTTGGTCGTGGTGCCTCGGCCGAGCGTCTGCAGCGGCGCGTCGAAGCACTGCTGGGCGAGGCGCATCTGCATGACAGCGAGCAGGACGGCTGCTGGCAGGCCATCGCTGCGGCGCCGCGACCGCTGCTGGTGGTGGATCTGGAGCCGCGCGCCGATGCTGCGCACCGTGACTGGCTGCGCGAACGCATCGCCGAGCGCGGCGATGGGGCGGGCGTGTTCGTGGTCTGCGCGGCGCTGGAGGATGCCTGGCTCGATGGCCTCGCTGCGCTGCTGGCGCGTCGTGAGGCGCACCTGCCCTGCAGCGACGTGCCGCCGGTGCCGGCGCAGCACGCCTGGTCGCAGATCCCACCACATGCGCAGCGCCTGCTGCTGTGCAACGGCCCGCGCTGCACGCGCAAGGGCGCGCTGGGCCTGTGGAAAACCCTGCGTCAGCGGCTCAAGGCCGCCGGCAAGCTGGAGTGCGACGGCGGTGTGCATATCACCCGCAGCCAGTGCCAGTTCCCCTGCGACCTGGGCCCGACCGCGAGTCTTTATCCACAGGGCGAGTGGTACGGCATCAGGGACGAGGCGGCGGTGATCCGCCTGGTCGATGAGCGTCTGGTGGCGGGCAGGGCGCTGCCGGAGCTGCGCATCGATGAGCCGGGCGGCGCCGGCGAGACAGGCACGAACCCGCGTCCTTGAAGCCTCGCGCCTTGACTTGAGCGGGTGTGGGTGGTCATATCCGCCCCGCTTCAGGTGTCTCACGCCGCCGCGCGTGAGGTGAAACGGGAAGTCGGTTGAAGTCCGACGCTGCCCCCGCAACGGTAAGCGAGCGACCGCATCGATACGCCACTGTGCGCCACGCGCATGGGAAGGCGATGCGTTCATGACCCTCGCAAGCCCGGAGACCGGCCTGGAGTCATTTGTCTGGCAACCCGCGGTGGGCGGGCGTTGACTCCAGTAGGGCGCCGCCGTGCCCCTGTCTGCTGTTGCGCATTTCCATCGGATTGCCGTGCCTTCCCTCTACCGATGGAACCCCTATGGCGCGCCATTTCCGCTACAAGAACCTTTTTGCCTTGCGTCCGAACGAAGGGCACGAGCCTGTCAGCTGCTGCCTGCGTAAAGCGATAATGTTATGTTATAACAATAACATTATCGCCTCAGACCGTGCCGGCGAGGAGTCGAAGCTGAACGCTTGCAACTCGCCCGCACGTGGCCTGGAGCGACTCCACGAACCCCCTCGAAGCCCCGGAATCAATTACGTGCAGCACCTTCTACGTCACTGCCCCCTGCCATTCGCGCTGCTGCTTGGCGGTGTGGCCATGGCCAGCGAATCTCCTGTCGATCTGCCCGCTGTCACGGTCCAGGCGCAAGCCGTGGAGGAGGGCGAGAGCGATCTGCATACGCCCACCACGTCCGGCTCGCGCCTGGAGCTGTCGGCGCTGCAAACCCCGGCCAGCACCAGCAGCCTGAGCGGCGCCGAGGTACGCGGGCGCAACAACCTCACGGTGCAGGACGCGGTGACCCGCACACCGGGCATTAGCAGCATCGGCTCACCCGGCAATGGCGGCACGGCGCTGTCGGCGCGTGGTTTTACCGGCCATGCGGCGACCATGCAGCTGTACGACGGCACCCGTCAGTACGTCGGTGCCGGCACCGTGACCTTCCCGGTGGACACCTGGTCGGTGGCGCGTATCGACGTGCTGCGCGGCCCGGCCTCGGTGCTCTACGGCGAGGGGGCCACCGGCGCGGTGATCAACGTGGTGCCGAAGAAGCCCTTCGCCGGCGAGATCCGCAACCAGCTGCGCCTCGGCTACGGCAGCGACGACCGCCGTCAGGCCGCGCTGGACAGCGGTGGTTCGCTGAGTGACGAATTGAGCTATCGCTTCAATGTCAACCAGCAGGCCAGCAATGGCTGGGTCGACCGGGGCGATTCGGACAGCGTCGCGCTCAGCGCCGCCCTGCGCTGGGACGCCCATGACGACCTGAGCTTCACCCTGTCCCACGACCATGGCGACCAGAGCCCGATGCGTTACCTCGGCACGCCGCTGGTGGCCGGCAAGTACCGCGAGAGCATCCGCGAGCGCAATTACAACGTCGCCGACGCGGATATCCGCTACAACGACCAGATCACCCGCCTGGTGACGGACTGGCGCATCAACGACACGCTCAGCGCCAGCAACCAGCTCTACTACATCAAGACCCAGCGCTACTGGCGCAATGCCGAGGCCTATCGCTGGCAGCCGGGTGATACGGTCGAGCGCAGCGAGTTCTACCGGATCAAGCACACCCAGGAGCAGGTCGGCGACCGCCAGACCTTCACCCTCGATCACGCCCTGTTCGGCCTCGATAGCCGCACGGTGGTCGGGGTGGATTACAACCGCATCCACTTCGCCCGCCAGCACGATTTCGCCAGCAGTTTCAGCGACAGCGTGCCGCTGGCCGGTTCCGGTGGCGGGCAGTACCAGAGCACCGATCCGCTCGGTTACGGCCCGCGCGAGCGCAACCTGGCGCGGCAATTCTCGCTGTTCGCCGAGAACCGTACCCAGCTCACCGAGCGCCTGGCGCTGGTCACCGGCGTGCGCCGCGATCAGGTGCATATCCAGCGCGACAACCTGGTGAATGGCAGCAGCGCCGATCGCAGCCTGAGCGGCGACAACTGGCGCGCTGGGCTGGTCTTTGCCCTGACCCCCGATCTGTCGCTGTACGGCCAGTACGCCACCAGCACCGAGGGCGTAAGCAACCTGCTGACGCTCAATCCGACCCAGCAGCAGTTCGACCTGAGTGAAGCCAAACAGACCGAAATCGGCCTCAAGCAGGTGTTCTGGGGCGGGCAGGGCGAGTGGACGCTGGCGGCTTATCACATCGTCAAGCAGAAGCTGCTCAGCCGCGAAACCCCGACCTCGCCCACCGAGCAGATCGGCCAGCAGTCGTCCGATGGCCTGGAAGCCACCCTGGAACTGGCGCTGGGTCGGGGCTGGCAGGTGTCGGCCAACGCCGCCCTGGTGCGCGCCGAGTACGACGACTTCGTCGAAGGTGGCGGCGACCGCAGCGGCAATCGCCCGACCGACGTGCCCAGGCGCACCGCCAACCTGTGGCTGAACAAGGCGCTCGGTGGCGGCGTGGAGGCCGGCATCGGCGCGCGTTATGTCGATGCGCGCTACGCCGATAGCGCCAATACCGCCAAGGTGCCCGGCTATACCGTGGTCGACGCCAACATCGCCTGGCAGGCGTTGCCGGATGTGCGCCTGGGCCTGGAGCTGAACAACCTGTTCGACCGCCAGTACGCCACCAGCGCCAGCAGCGACGGCGAGCAGTGGTACCTGGGCGCGCCGCGTTCGTTCTTCGTCACGGCGGATTACAGCTTTTGAAGCGAGCGTGCCTGTGCAGGCGTGCCGCGCGTGGAGACTTTGTGTGTCAGTGAATAGTGCCGCAGGCTGGCCTGCCAGTCTGTTCTCGCCGCCCGCGAGCCGCCGTACGGCGGCGCCTGAGCCGCGCCTGCGCATCCGTGACCTGGCCTGGTCGCCGGATGGCCAGCGCGTCTTGCTCGAGGCCATCGATCTGCAGATCGGCGATGGTGAACTGCTCGGTCTGATCGGTCCCAACGGCAGTGGCAAGACCAGCCTGTTGCGCTGCGCCTATCGTTTTCAGCGGCCCAGCGGCGGCAGCGTCGAACTGGACGGTGAGGCGCTGTGGCAGCGCCCGCCGCGCTGGAGCGCACAGCGCGTGGCGGTGGTGCTGCAGGAATTTCCGCAGGACTTCGGCCTGCGCGTGCACGAAGTGGCGGCCATGGGCCGTACGCCGCACAAGGGCCTGTTCGACGGCGACGATGCCGAGGACCAGCGCCTGGTGGCTCAGGCGCTGGTCCGTGTCGGCCTGAGCGGCCTGGCGCAGCAGCCCTTCGCCTGCCTCTCGGGCGGCGAGAAGCAGCGCGCCCTGCTTGCCCGCGCTCTGGTGCAGCAGCCGCAACTGCTGATCCTCGACGAGCCGACCAACCACCTCGACCCGCGCTACCAGCTTGAGTTGCTCGGCCAGATCAAGGCACTGGGTCTGGCAACCCTGGCCAGCTTCCATGATCTGAACCTGGCGGCGGCCTTCTGCGACCGCCTCTGTGTGCTCGACCAGGGCCGCCTGGTGGCCGTCGGCACGCCCGCCGAGGTGCTGACCGCCGAGCTGCTGCAGCAGGTGTTCGGCGTACGGGCGCTGGTCGATACCCATCCACTGGCGGGGCATCCGCGTATTACCTGGATTGTTTGATGAAGCGTTTACGCACGACTGAACCTGTAGGAGCGAGCTCTGCTCGCGAATCCTGGGAAAAGACAAAAGCTTCGCGAGCAAAGCTCGCTCCTACACTCGTTGGCGCAATCCTGCTGGCGCTGATCAGCCCCGCCTGGGCCGTCACCGTGACCAGTTGCGATCGTCAGGTGAGCGTCGCTCAGCCGCCGCAGCGGGCGGTCAGCCATGACGTCAACATGACCGCCATGCTCCTGGCCCTGGGGCTGAAGGAGCGCATGGCCGGCTACACCGGCATCAGCGGCTGGAAGACCCTCGACCCGAGCATGCGCGAGCAACTCGCCGGCCTGCCGGAACTGGCAGCGCGCTACCCCTCGCTGGAGAACCTGCTGGGTGCCGGCACTGACTTCGTCTTCGCCGGATGGAACTACGGCATGCGCATCGGCGGCGAGGTCACCCCGGCCAGCCTGGCACACTTCGGCATCCCGGTGTACGAGCTGAGCGAGTCCTGCGCGCATGTGCTGCCTGGCCGCGTCGCCAGCCTCGAGGATGTCTACGCCGATCTGCGCAACCTCGGCCGCATCTTCGCCGTCGAGCCGCGTGCCGATGCCCTGGTGCAAGGCATGCAGCGACGCGTGGCGGCAGTGCAGGCGCGCCTCGGCGAGCAGCCGACGCGGCCACGGGTGTTCGTCTACGACAGCGGTGAAGACCTGCCTTTCAGCGCCGGCCGCCAGGGCATGCCGCAGCCGCTGATCGAGGCGGCTGGTGGGCGCAACGTGATGGATGGCGTGGCCGGAAGCTGGATCAAGGTGGGTTGGGAGTCGGTGGTCGAGGAAGACCCCGAGGTCATCCTGATCGTCGACTACGGCGAGCGCACGGCGGCGCAGAAGCGCGACTTTCTGCTGCAGCATCCGGCGCTGCAGGGGGTGACCGCGATCCGCGAACAACGCTTCGTGGTGCTGCCCTATCTGGCGGTCACGCCGAGCCTGGATAACGCGGCCGCCATCGAAACCCTGGCCGCCGCGCTGCACCCCGAGGCCTTCGCCCAGTGAATCGCTATCGCCTGCTATTGCTCGGGCTGGCCGTGCTGCTGGCGCTGTCCTGCGCCTGGTCGCTGGCCTTTGGCGCGGCGCAGGTGCCGCTCGAGCGCGTGTGGGCGATCATTGGCCAGCACCTGTTCGGCATCACGCCGCAGGTGCCGGTCAGCAGCGGCCAGGACAGCATCGTCT
>NZ_JAODYT010000118.1:0-7972 GCF_029834875.1 Pseudomonas sp. GD04158
GCCTTCCAGCACGCCCCTGGCCAGGCTGGCCTTGGCCTGCTGCAGCTGCTGGATCTTTTCCTCGACGCTGCCGCGGGTGATCAGCTTGTAGACGAACACCGGCTTGTCCTGGCCGATGCGATAGGCGCGGTCGCTGGCCTGGGCTTCGGCGGCCGGGTTCCACCAGGGGTCGAAGTGGATCACGGTGTCGGCCGCGGTCAGGTTCAGGCCGCTGCCGCCGGCCTTGAGGCTGATCAGGAATACCGGGAATTCCCCGGCCTGAAAGCGCTCCACCGGTGTGCGCCGGTCCTGGGTGCTGCCGGTGAGCTTGGCATAGGCGATCTTGCGCGCCTGCAGCTCCGCCTCGATCAGCGCCAGCATCGAGGTGAACTGGGAGAACAGCAGCACGCGGCGGCCTTCGTCCACCAGCTCTTCGAGCATGTCCAGCAGGGCGCTGAGCTTGCCCGAATCGGCGGCGGTCAGCTGGCTGCCGGCATCGCCCAGCAGGCGCAGGTCGCAGCAGCTCTGGCGCAGGCGCAGCAGGGCTTCGAGGATGACGATATGGCTGCGTGCCAGGCCCTGGCGGGCGATCTCGTCGCGCACCTTCTGGTCCATGGCCAGGCGCAGGGTCTCGTAGCGGTCGCGTTGCAGCTGGGTCAGCTCGACCCACTGGGTGATCTCGGTCTTCGGCGGCAGTTCGCTGGCCACCTGTTCCTTGTTGCGGCGCAGCAGGAAGGGACGGATGCGCCCATTGAGGTGAGCCAGGCGCTGGGCGTCGCCGCGTTTCTCGATGGGCGTGCGGTAATCGCGGGTGAAGGCCTTGGCATCGCCCAGCCAGCCGGGCATGAGGAAATGGAACAGCGACCACAGCTCGCCCAGGTGATTCTCCAGCGGCGTACCGGTCAGGCACAGGCGCAGATCGGCGCGCACCTGGGCGGCGGCGGTGGCGGCCTTGCTGCGCGGGTTCTTGATGTTCTGCGCCTCGTCGAGGATCAGCAGCCGATAGGCGTGCCGGTTCAGGGCCTTGAGGTCGCGTGGCAGCAGGGCATAGGTGGTGAGGATCAGGTCGTGCGCGGCGATGTCCTCGAACGCGACCTTGCGCTTGGCGCCATGCAGGGCCAGCACCCGCAGCTGCGGGGTGAAGCGCGCAGCCTCGTCCTGCCAGTTGGGAATCAGGCTGGTGGGCATGACGATCAGCGCCGGTTGCTGCAGGCGCCCGGCCTGCTTTTCGCAGAGGATATGCGCCAGGGTCTGCAGGGTCTTGCCCAGGCCCATGTCGTCGGCCAGCACGCCGCCGACGCGCAGCTCGGCCAGGGTCTGCATCCAGGTCAGGCCCTGCAGCTGATAGGGCCGCAGCTCGGCGCGCAGTCCCTGGGGTGGTGCAACCTCTCTGACCGACAGCTGCTGCAGGCGCTGGGCGAAACCGCGCAGCTCGTCGCCACCCTGCCAGCTCAGGGCCGGGCCGCTAGCCAGCTCGACCAGGCGCGCGGCATCGGCCCGGCCCAGGCGCAGTGGCAGGTGGTCCTCGCCGGGATCGCGGAAATACAGCTCGCCGAGGGTGGCCAGCAGGGGCTTCAAGCGGGCGAAGGGCAGGGCGATGCGCTTGCCGCCCTGCGGCAGGCTGACCAGCAGACGATCCTCGTCGGTGCGCTGGGCCAGCGCCTCGGGCGCCAGCAACCAGGGCGTGCGGCGAATGGCCTGGAGCAGGATCGGCAGCAGGCTCAGGCGCTGACCTTCGACTTCGATGCCCAGCTCGAGGTCGAACCAGTTCTGCTGCGGGTCTTCCTCGACCTCGGCATACCAGTCGTCCACCTCGGCCAGGTTGTACTGAAAGTCCGGACGCATGTGGACCTGCCAGCCCTCGGCGCGCAATTGCGGCAACTGCTGCTGGACGAAGTCCAGCCAGTCGCGCTCGCGCTCCAGCTCGAACGGCTCGCCGGCTTCGGCCGGCAGCGCCTCGCTCTGCCGTAGCGCCACCTGCAGGCCCAGGCTTTCCAGGCGTTTGCGCAGCGCGGCTTCCGCCGCTGCGTCACGGATCAGGCGCAGGTTGGTGTCGGCGTCCAGGCGCTTGACCAGGTCCTTGGCCGGCTTGCCGAAGACGCGATGCCCGGCATAGTCGAAGGCCAGCGCGGCGCGGTGTTGGGTCTGCTCCTGCATTCGCCCCTTGCGCGCATCGAAGTGCACCCGTACCTGGCTGCCGAGGCTCAGGACCGCGGTGGGGGCGATGCCTTCGAGGCGCTGCTCGGCCATCTCCCGGGTCGGCACCATGATTTCGGAAAGATCGCTGCCGGCACGCTGCTGCGCCTCCAGGGTGAGCAGGGCGGCGACCACGTGCTTGCAGTTGAAGCCCACCGGGCAGTTGCAGTGGCCGGTGACGCTCCACTTGCGGCCGTAGGGGTGCAGGGTGATGCGCTGCTGGTAGGTCTGCAGGCCAGAGCCGCGACAGTTGGCCAGCAGGCTGTTGTCCTTGAGGCTGAGCAGTTTGCTGCGTTTTTCCTCGGCATAGGCGAGGCCGCGACGCAGGTCGCCGGCGCCGAACTCTGAGCGCCAGTCCTCCTGACGCAACTGATGGATATCCAGGGGCATCAGCGAAGCCCCGTGGGCGGAAGTGTCTGGCGCATGAAATCGGTCGCGGCAATGCAAAGCCACAGATTTTCGCATAGCCGCGTGGCGATTAGCAGGCGCCACGGCGAGATTGCCGACGGTAGGGCGGGTGATACCCGCCGGCGCGGCTTAGCGGAAGGCCGCGCGGTACTGTCCCGGCGTCGCCCCCAGCGCCTGGCGGAAACGGTTGCTGAAATGGCTGGCGCTGGCGAAACCGCTGTCCAGGGCGATTTCGCCCAGCGGCAGCGCGGACTGACGCAGCAGTCGGCAGGCATGGGCCAGGCGGCGCGCCAGGACGTAGCGGTGCGGCGGCAGGCCGAAGCTGGCCTGGAACATGCGCGCGAAGTGGTATTCCGACAAGGCGCAGAGCGCGGCCAGTTGGCTCAGGGGCAGCGGCTCGCTCAGGTGCTGTTCGATGAAATCGCGCACGCGCCTGCGCTGCAGGGGAGCCAGGCCGCCCTTCAGACGCAGGCCCTGGCGCAGACCGACCTGATTGAGCAGGGCGTGATCGAGCAGCTCGTGGGCCAGGCTGCTGGCCAGCAGGCGCTCGCCCGGTTCCCGCCAGTCGAGCGCGCACAGGCGGCGAAAGCGCACGGCCTGCTCGGCGTCTTCGACAAAGGTCGCCTCCTGCAGCTGCAGGCTGCGCGGCTCGCGGTCGAGCAGGGCGACCGCGCCGAGGGCGAACTGCTCCTGTTCGATATAGAGGTGGGCCAGCTGGATCTCGCCATTGATGATCCAGGCCGACTGGTGCTCGGCCGGCAGAATGCACAGCTTGTCCGGGGCGCCCTTGTCGCCCGGCCGTTCGCGGCGAAAGGTGCCGGTGCCGCCGGCCAGGTAGCAGGACAGCGTATGATGGCTGGGGGCGAGGTAGTCACGGGCATCGTGGGCATTGCTCCAGCGCGCCACGGCCAGGCCATCGCCCAGCTCGGCATGGGCGTGCAGCCGCGCGTGGGGCGAGCGGCTCATGCTCTGGAAAACCTGCAGGTGTTCGAATTGCGCCATCGCATCCTCCGGGATGCGCTCATGCTACGCCTGCACGGGGGCAATGCCAGAGGCGGCGAAAAAAAAGCGCAAGTTTGCGCAAAACCGGGGTCTCAATAGCGGGAGCGCCGCTGGGTCGTGCTCCGGTTTTTTTTGCACTGCCCCAGAGGCGCACCGTCGGGACTCGGAGTATCTTGGCGGCCATTCCAACAACGCTTCGCAGCCTGGATGCCGCTCTCGATGAAATGCCTGCGTCAGTTCGCTCTTGCCGCCCTGTTCGTCTCTCCCGCTCTGCTCGCCGCCGCGCCCTCGATCGATGACCGTTCGGCCTTCATCGCCGATCTGCTGGGGCGCATGACCCTGGAGGAAAAGGTCGGGCAGCTGCGCCTGATCAGCATCGGTGGCGACATGCCGCGCGAGCGCATCGTCGAGGAGATGGCCGCCGGCCGCATCGGCGCCACCTTCAATTCGGTGGTGCGCCCGGACAACCGGCCGATGCAGGAGGCGGCGTTGCGCAGTCGCCTGGGCATCCCGGTGTTCTTCGCCTACGACATCATCCACGGTCACCGCACCACCTTTCCCATCGGCCTGGGCCTGGCCTCGAGCTGGGACATCGAGGCCATCGAGAACAGCGCGCGCATCGCCGCCCTGGAGGCCAGTGCCGACGGCCTGGACATGACCTTCGCGCCGACCGTGGACATCTCCCGCGATCCGCGCTGGGGGCGCACCTCCGAAGGCTTCGGCGAGGACCCCTACCTGGTGTCGCGCATCGCTGCCGCCATGGTGCGCGGCTTCCAGGGCAAGGACCCCAGCGACCCGCAACGCATCATGGCCAGCGTCAAGCACTTCGCCCTGTACGGCGCGGTGGAGGGCGGGCGCGATTACAACGTGGTCGACATGAGCCCGCTGCGCATGTACCAGGATTATCTGCCGCCCTATCGCGCCGCCATCGACGCCGGTGCCGGCGGGGTGATGGTGGCCCTGAATGCGGTCAACGGCGTGCCGGCCTCGGCCAACAAATGGCTGCTGGATGACCTGTTGCGCCGGCAGTGGGGCTTCAAGGGGGTGGTGCTCAGCGATCACGGCGCGATCACCGAGCTGCTGCGTCATGGCGTGGCGGCCGATGGTCGCGAGGCCGCGCGCCTGGCGATCAGCGCCGGTGTCGGCATGAGCATGGCCGACACGCTCTACGATCAGGAACTGCCGGCGCTGGTGCGTAGCGGCGCGGTCGCGCAGAGCGTGCTGGATGAAGCGGTCACCCATGTGCTGAACACCAAGTACGACCTCGGCTTGTTCCACGACCCGTTTCGCCGCATCGGCCGCGCCGAGGACGATCCAGCGGACGTCAACGCCGAGAGCCGCCTGCACCGCGCCGACGCACGGGCCATGGCGCGCGATTCGCTGGTGCTGCTGGAGAACCGTGGCGACACCCTGCCGCTGCGCAAGAACGCCACCGTGGCGCTGATCGGTCCGTTGGCCGACTCGCAGGTGGACATGCTCGGCAGCTGGTCGGCGGTCGGCGTGGCCGAGCAGGCGGTGACGCTGCGCCAGGGCATGGAGGCGGCGCTCGCCGGGCAGGGCAAGCTGCTCCATGCCGTGGGCGCCAACGTCACCGACGATGCCCGGGTCATCGATTACCTCAACCAGCTCAACTGGGACCGCCCGGAAGTGGTGCCGGACAAGCGCACGCCGCAGGCGATGCTGGACGAAGCCGTTGCCCTGGCCGCCCAGGCCGACGTGATTGTCGCCGCGGTGGGCGAGGCGCGCGGCATGTCCCACGAATCCTCCAGCCGCACCCGCCTGGATCTGCCCGATAGCCAGCAGGCCCTGCTGCGCGCCCTCAAGGCGACCGGCAAACCGCTGGTACTGGTGCTGATGAATGGCCGCCCGCTGGCGCTGGGCTGGGAGAAGGACAACGCCGATGCGATCCTGGAAACCTGGTACAGCGGCATCGAGGGCGGCCACGCCATCGCCGATGTGCTGTTCGGCGAGCACAACCCTTCGGGCAAGCTGCCGATCAGCTTCCCGCGTTCGGTCGGGCAGATTCCCACCTATTACAACCACCTGCGCCTGGGCCGCCCCTACACACCGGGCACGCCCGGCAACTACACCTCGCAATACTTCGAGGAGGCCACCGGCCCGCTCTATCCCTTCGGCTACGGCCTGAGCTACAGCGACTTCCAGCTGTCGGCGCCGAAGCTGTCCGCCGAGCGCATGCACCCGGACCAGCGCATCCGCGTCAGCGTCACGCTGAAGAACGCCGGACCACGTCCCGGGGCCACCGTGGTGCAGCTTTACCTGCATGACGAGGCCGCTTCGGTGATCCGTCCGGAGAAGGAACTCAAGGCGTTTCGCAGGGTCAAGCTTGAAGCGGGCGAGGCGCGCGAGCTGAGCTTCGAGATCGACGAAAGCATGCTGCGTTTCTTCGATGCCAGCCTGCAACACGTCAGCGAGCCGGGTGCCTTCCGGGTTCAGCTCGGGCTGGATTCGCAGGCGGTGCAGGAGGCCCGTTTCGAACTGCTGCCGCGCCCCTGAGGTGGCGGCTCTAGGAGGCGAAAATTTACCTTGGCGAGCACCTGTGCCGGAGATCACGATCTGGTAATAATGCGCAGAAACAATTCGTAGATGCGCGACGGTCTCCGTCCGGTTGGCCACTCGCATTCTGCTCGCGCTGTCTTTGCATCATTCGCCTGATTTCAAATTCGAGTAGCGGCCAGCCGTGGGTTGGTCGCTGCCTGTCAATACGTGTCGCCCTGGAGGCTGTGTGTCGATGAGTCGTGATTGTGGAGTTCGTATGGGCAGGGCCGGCAAGCTGGCCCTCGGTGTGCTTCCCCTGTTGTTCGCGGCCCAGAGCTGGGCATTCGATCTGAACGATGTGGCCATCCAGGCCCAGGCCCTCGCTGCCGAGAGTTACAACCAGCCGCAGAGCCGCCTGCCGGACGCCCTGCGCGAGCTGCCTTTCGCCGGCTACCAGAAAGTGCGCTTCCTCGAGGACAAGGCCCACTGGCGCGACGGCAAGACCCCGTTCCAGCTGTACTTCTTCCATCAGGGCATGCATTTCGATCTGCCGGTGAAGATCAACGAGGTGACCGCCAAGGGCACCCGCGAAATCAAGTACGACCCGGCGATGTTCGATTTCTCCGACCTGCAGCTCAATCGCGACGAACTCAAGGACCTGGGCTTCGCCGGCTTCAAGGTGATCCATCAGCTCAACGATGTGGGCAAGCATGACGAACTGATGAGCGTGCTCGGCGCCAGCTACTTCCGCATCGTCGGCAAGGGCCAGGTGTTCGGTCTTTCCGCGCGCGGCCTGGCGATCGACACTGCGTTGCCGTCCGGCGAGGAGTTCCCGCGCTTCACCGAGTTCTGGATCGAGAAGCCGCAGCCCGACCGCCGCAGCCTGGTGATCTACGCGCTGCTCGACTCGCCGCGCGCCACCGGCGCCTACCGCATGGAAATCAAGCCCGGCCGCGACAGCGTGCTGGATGTGCAGGCCAAGGTGTACCTGCGCGAAAACGTCGAGAAGCTGGGTATCGCGCCGCTGACCAGCATGTACCTGTTCGGTGCCAACCAGCCCTGGCCGCGTCCCAACTACCGCCCGCAGCTGCACGACTCCGACGGCCTGGCCATTGCCGCCGGCAACGGCGAATGGATCTGGCGTCCCTTGAACAACCCGCAGCGCCTCAACGTGAGCAGCTACCGCATCGACAACCCGCGCGGCTTCGGCCTGATGCAGCGCGGCCGCGACTTCAACCAGTATCAGGACCTCGACGACCGCTACGAGCTGCGCCCCAGCGGCTGGGTGGAAACCGTCGGCGACTGGGGCGCGGGCCACGTCGAGCTGGTGGAGATTCCCACCCCCGACGAAACCAACGACAACATCGTCGCCCTGTGGCGCCCCGAGAAGCTGCCGGCGCCGGGCGAGGCGCTGGATGTGGCCTATCGCCTACACTTCAGCCGTGACGACGCCGGGCTGCACGACCCGAAGCTGGCCATGGTCAGCCAGACCCGTCTGTCCGAGGGCGACATCAAACAGGCCAACCTCATCCGTCAGGCCGATGGCAGCACCGCCCTGGTGGTGGACTTCGTCGGCGAGGAATTGGCCAAGCGCCCGGCGGATTCCGCGCCGCAGGTGCAGGTCAGCGTCGACGACAACGGCGAGCTGGTAGAAGACAGCCTGCGCTACAACCCGGTGAGCAAGGGCTGGCGCCTGATGCTGCGGGTCAAGGTCAAGGATCAGGCGCGTCCGGTGGAGATGCGTGCAGCCCTGGTCGAGGATGGCAAACCCCTGTCGGAAACCTGGAGCTACCAGTTGCCTGCCCATGAATAACTCCCTCGACGCTACGCTGATTCAGGACTATATCGGCGAGCTGCCGCTCGATCAGCAGCGGCAGCAGGACCTGGCCCG
>NZ_JAODYT010000119.1:0-7717 GCF_029834875.1 Pseudomonas sp. GD04158
AAGTTCAAGTACGCCTGGCTGGCGCCCTACTGCACGCTCTACGTGTGCAACGAGCAGACGCGTGAACTGAACCAGGAGATGGGGCCGTTCAACAGCTTCCGTCTCGGCGGCGAGGTGACCCAGGTCTTCGGCGGGGGCGGCTAACCCGCCCCGCCCCTCTCCCGCAAGCAGGCGAGAAAGCGGCACACCGTTCAACACCCTCTCCCCTTCATGGAAGAGGGTTGGGGAGAGGGCAAGACCCTCTCCCCGCGCCCTGTCAGCAGGGCACAAACAAACCCTCCGCTCGCGGGGGGAAAGGGGGGCGCTGCCCCGGCTATTCACGGAGAAGCACGGATGGTCTTTTCATCCAACGTCTTTTTGTTCCTGTTTTTGCCGATCTTTCTCGGCCTGTACTACCTGTGCCCGAATCGCGGGCGCAACCTGCTGATCCTGATCGGTAGCTACGCCTTCTATGCCTGGTGGCGGGTGGATTTCCTCCTGCTGTTCGCCGCGGTCACCCTGTGGAACTACGGCATCGGCCTGCGCATTCACGCCAACGCCGGCACCCGCATCGCGCAGCGCTGGGTGATCACCGGGGTGGTCGGCAACCTGGCCACCCTGGGCTACTTCAAGTACGCGAACTTCGGCGTGGCCAATATCAACGCCGTGCTCGAATCCATGGGGATGGAGCCCTTCGTGCTCACGGCGGTGATCCTGCCGATCGGCATTTCCTTCTACATCTTCCAATCGATCAGCTACCTGATCGACGTGTACCGCCGCGACACCGAGCCGACGCGCAACCTGATCAACTTCGCCGCCTTCATCGCCCTGTTCCCGCAGCTGATCGCCGGGCCGGTGCTGCGCTACAAGGATCTGGCCGACCAGTTCACCCAGCGCAGCCACAGCCTGGACAAGTTCTCCGAGGGCGCCACGCGCTTCATGCAGGGCTTCGTCAAGAAGGTGTTCATCGCCGACAGCCTGGCGCCGCTGGTGGACCACTGCTTCGCCCTGGAAAACCCCAGCACCGGCGACGCCTGGCTGGGCATGATCGCCTACACCGCGCAGCTGTACTTCGACTTCTCCGGTTACAGCGACATGGCCATCGGCCTGGGCCTGATGATGGGCTTCCGCTTCATGGAGAACTTCAACCAGCCCTATATCAGCCAGTCGATCACCGAGTTCTGGCGGCGCTGGCACATCAGCCTGTCCACCTGGCTGCGCGACTACCTGTACGTGCCGCTGGGCGGCAACCGTCACGGCACCTTCAACACCTACCGCAACCTGTTCCTGACCATGCTGCTGGGCGGCTTCTGGCACGGCGCCAACTGGACCTTCCTGATCTGGGGCGCCTGGCATGGTACCTGGCTGGCCATCGAGCGGGCCCTCGGGGTCAAGGCCGCACCGACCCTGTTCAACCCGATGAAGTGGGCCTTCACCCTGCTGCTGGTGATGCTCGGCTGGGTGATCTTCCGCGCCGAGAACCTGGAGGTGGCCGGACGCATGTACGCCGCCCTGTTCAGCTTCGGCGACTGGCGCCTGAGCGAGCTGACCCTGGCGCACATCACCGGGCTGCAGATGGCCACCCTGGCCCTGGCCTGGGTGGTGATCGCGGTGTGCGGTGCGCGCCAGTTCCTCGCCAGCCGCGATCACGAACCGCGCCTGACCCTGGCCAGTGCCGGGGTGGCCCTGCAGGCCTTCGACCTGCGCCTGGTGGCGCTGCGCGGCGCCCTGCTCCTGCTGTTCTGCGCCTCGCTGCTCAAGCTCTCGGCGCAGAGCTACTCCCCCTTCCTCTACTTCCAGTTCTGAGCGGAGGCTGCTGATGAACCGCCCCATCAAGACCCTGTACGTCGTGCTGTTCGGCCTGCTGCTGTTGCCGGTCAGCCTGCTCGCCATGGGCAACCTGACCGGCTATCGCATGCCGGGCGATCCCAGCGTGCTCGACGGCGGCCTGGCCAAGAGCGTCGAGCGCCATTACGACGAGCACTTCCCGCTCAAGCAGGTCGGCATCAACCTGTGGGCCGCCGTGGAGTATCTGCTGTTCGGCGAAGGCCGCAGCGGCCTGGTGATCGGCGAGGACGGCTGGCTGTACTCGGACGAGGAGTTCGCCCCGGTGGCCGATGCCCAGCGCCAGATGCAGGACAACCTGGCGCTGATCCGCGGCGTGCAGCAGCGTCTGGAGCAACACGACGTGCATCTGCTGCTGGCCATCGTGCCGGCCAAGACCCGTCTGTACCCGGAACACACCGGCCGTCATCATCCCAGCGCCCTGCAGCGCAGCCTCTATCCGCACTTTCACCGCGCTGTGCGCGATGCCGGCATCGCCGCCCCCGACCTGCTCGGCCCGCTGCAGGCCGGCAAGAGCCAGGCGCCGATGTTCCTGCGCACCGACACGCACTGGACGCCGGATGGCGCCGAAGTCACCGCACGAGCCCTGAGCGAGGTGGTGCGCAGCGCCGTGCCGCTGCGTGGCGAACCGCAGGAGTTCATCACCGAAACCGTGGAAACCCGCGCCCACCGCGGCGACCTGACCAGCTTCCTGCCGCTGGCCCCGCTGTTCGAGAACCTGCTGCCGAGCGCCGACAGCCTGCAGCAGCGCGAGACCCGCGCCGCCCAGGCCAGCAGCGACGACCTGTTCGCCGACAGCGACCTGCCGGTGGTGCTGGTCGGCACCAGCTACAGCGCCAATCCCTCGTGGAACTTCGCCGGCGCCCTGCGCCAGCACCTGCAGCGCGACCTCGCCAACCATGCCGAGGAAGGCGGCGGTCCGCTGGTACCGATGCTCAAGTACCTGCAGAGCGAAGAGTTCGAGAACGACCCACCGCAGCTGGTGATCTGGGAATTCCCCGAGCGCTACCTGCCGATGAGCAGCGACTTCACCGACTTCGACCCGCAATGGCTGGCCGCCCTGAAAGGCGCCGGCGATCAGCAGGGTCTGGCCGCCGCCAACCGTTGACGGCGGCACTACTGGCAACCCCCAAGGAGGACGCAACATGAATACCAAACTGATCCTGCGCCGCGGCACCCTCGGCGCCTTCGCCCTGGCACTCGGCCTGGGCATGCTTCAGGCCCAGGCCAACGATGCCGCGCTGTACGGTCCCAAGGCGCCCAAGGGCTCGGCCTTCGTCCGCGCCTACAACGCCAGCAGCAGCGAGCTGGACGTGCGCGTCGGCGAGACGCATCTCAAGCAGATCTCACCGCTGGGCTCCAGCGACTTCAAGTTCCTCCCGGCCGGCAGCTACCAGGCCCAGGTCGGTAACGCGCAACTGCCGGTGCAACTGCAGGCCGACCGCTACTACACCCTGGTCAGCCAGACCGGTACCGAACCGCGCCTGGTGGAAGAGCCCCCCTTCACCAGCCGACAGAAGGCCCTGCTGCGTGTGCAAAACCTGACCGACAGCACCCTCAGCCTGAAGACCGCTGACGGCAAGACCGACGTCGTCGCCGACGTCAAACCCGACGGCCGCGGCGACCGCGAGATCAACCCGGTGAAGGTCGGCCTGGCGCTGTTCGACGGCGAGCGCAAGGTCGCCGACCTGAAACCCGTGACCCTGGAGCGCGGCGAAGTGGTGAGCCTGTTCGTCACCGGCGGTCAGGGCAAGTTGTCGCCGGTGTGGGTCAAGCGCCCCATCGACGGTTGAGGCAGTGAGTTTCTAGAACAAGGAAAACGGCGGGCACACGCCGCACCGACACAGCACGAGCATCCAACTCGATCAATTGTTAAGGAGAGACACCATGACCCCCATCATCCTTTCCGGCGGCAGCGGCTCGCGACTCTGGCCTCTTTCGCGCAAGCTCTACCCCAAGCAGTTCCTCGCCCTGACCGGTGAGCGGACCCTGTTCCAGCAGACCCTGCAGCGTCTCTCCATCGAGGGCATGCAGCCGCCGGTGCTGGTGGCCAACCAGGAGCACCGTTTCATCGTCCTGGAGCAGCTGGAGCAGATCGGCCAGCAGTCGCAGATGCTGCTGCTCGAGCCCTTCGGTCGCAACACAGCCCCGGCGGTGGCCATGGCCGCCCTGCAGCTGGTCGCCGAAGGTCGTGACGAGCTGATGCTGGTGCTGCCGGCCGATCACGTGCTGGATGATCAGCAGGCCTTCCGCCAGGCCCTGGCGCTGGCCACCGTGGCCGCCGAGAAGGGCGAGATGGTGCTGTTCGGCGTGCCGGCCGACCGCCCGGAAACCGGCTACGGCTACATCCGTGGTCAGGCCGACGGCACCCTGCCGGATGGTGTGGCGCGCGTCGCCAACTTCGTCGAGAAACCCGACGCCCAGCGCGCCACCGAGTACGTGGCCAGCGGCGACTACTACTGGAACAGCGGCATGTTCCTGTTCCGCGCCAGCCGCTTCCTCGAGGAGCTCAAGCACCACGACGTGGACATCTACGACACCTGCCTGCTGGCCCTGGAACGCAGCAAGCGCGACGGCACGCAGATCGCCATCGACCCGGCCACCTTCGCCTGCTGCCCGGACAACTCCATCGATTACGCCGTGATGGAGAAGACCACCCGCGCCTGCGTGGTACCGCTGGCCGCCGGCTGGAACGACGTGGGCAGCTGGTCGTCGATCTGGGAAGTGCACGACAAGGACGCAGCCGGCAACGTGACCAAGGGCGACGTGGTGGTCGAGGACAGCCGCAACTGCCTGATCCACGGCAACGGCAAGCTGGTCTCGGTGCTCGGCCTGGACGACATCGTCGTGGTGGAGACCAAGGACGCCATGATGGTGGCGCACAAGGACCGCGTGCAGGACGTCAAGAAGCTGGTGAGCCGGCTCGACGAACAGGGCCGCTGCGAAACCCAGAACCACTGCGAGGTGTACCGCCCGTGGGGCTCGTACGACTCGGTGGACATGGGCGGCCGCTTCCAGGTCAAGCACATCACCGTCAAGCCGGGCGCGCAGCTGTCGCTGCAGATGCACCACCACCGCGCCGAGCACTGGATCGTGGTGTCCGGCACGGCCAAGGTGACCTGCGACGACCGCGAGTTCCTGCTCACCGAGAACCAGTCCACCTACATCCCGATGACCTCGGTGCACCGCCTCTCCAACCCAGGCAAGATCCCGCTGGAAATCATCGAAGTGCAATCCGGCACCTACCTCGGCGAGGACGATATCGAGCGTCTGGAAGACGTGTACGGCCGCAGCGATGCAGTAGCTGCCGGCGCCACACACTGAGCTGTTCGTAGCCGGATGCAATCCGGGTCGACCCCGACCCCGGATTGCATTCGGGCTACGCCCCTCCCGCCGCTCATGTCCGCCTCCAGGCCTGTCACACCCTGCGACAGCCAATGCGGTTACCCTGACAAAGCACCTTGTGTAGGATGAGCGCAGACTTTCAAGAAGGCTGCCTTCATGCTGTTCGGTATCGCGCTCGTCATCACCTGGCTGATCCTGCTGATCCGCTATCCGACCAAGGCTCTGCCGGTTTCCCTGGCCGCACTGGTCGGTCTCGGTCTGGTGGCCACCTGGGTGCTCTGGCAGGAAAGCCGCGACGAACGCTACCTCGCCCATCTCGAACTGCGCCTGCGCTACGCCCCGCAGCAGTGCCCCGCCGATCGCCCCCTGGCCATCGACCTGAAGAACGGCAGCGACGCCGCCCTGCTCGAGCTGCGCTGGGAAGTTGCCGCCTACCGCCCCGGCAACGCCACCAATCTGGCCCAACGCCTGTACGAATCGCCGCGCTACAGTGGCCCGGGTGAACTGCTGCCGGGCGCCAGCTGGAGCGACTGCATGCCCCTGCCCGACCTGCGCAGCGGCTATAGCCCGGCTACGCTGGAGTTTCGCGCCGAGCGCCTGCAAGGCAAGTTCGTCCGCTGATGGTAGGGTGCGCCGTGCGCACCGATGAATCGACACGATGGTGCGCGCCGCCTGGTCAGCCCCGGCGAGCCCCTACTCAAGGAAGCCCTCATGCCTCAACCCAGCGTTCTTATCACTGGCTGCTCCAGCGGCATCGGCCGCGCCCTGGCCGATGCCTTCAAGGCTGGTGGCTATGCGGTCTGGGCCACGGCGCGCAAGGATGATGATCTGGCCGCGCTGCAGCAGGCCGGATTCAATGCGGTGCAACTGGATGTCAACGATGCCGACGCGCTGCAGCAACTGGCTACCCGCCTGAACGAAGAGATCGGCGGCCTCGACGTGCTGATCAACAACGCCGGTTACGGCGCCATGGGCCCGCTGCTCGATGGGGGTGTGGAAGCCATGCGCAAGCAGTTCGAAACCAATGTGTTTTCCATCGTCGGCGTGACCCGCGCCTTCTTCCCGCTGCTGCGCCGCAGCCGTGGCCTGGTGATCAATATCGGGAGCGTCTCCGGCGTGCTGGTCACCCCCTTCGCCGGAGCCTACTGCGCGTCCAAGGCCGCAGTGCACGCGCTCACCGACGCCTTGCGCCTGGAGCTGGCGCCCTTCTCCATCGAGGTGATGGAGGTGCAGCCCGGCGCCATCGCCTCCAGCTTCGGTAGCCATGCCAGCCAGCAGGCCGAGGCGCTGCTGCGCGAGGACTCGCCCTGGTGGCCGCTGCGCGACGGCATCCGTGCCCGCGCCGCCGCCTCGCAGGACAACCCCACGCCGGCCAGCGACTTTGCCAGCCAGTTGCTCGCCGCCGTGCAACGCGACAAACGCCCGCGCCTGCTGCGCCTGGGCAATGGCAGCCGCGCCCTGCCGCTGCTCGCCACGTTGCTGCCCAAGGCGCTGCTGGAACGCATCCTGAGCAAGCGTTTCGGCCTGGTACGCAGCCTGTGACACCGACCGTGCAGTTGCGTTACTACGCCCTGGGCGGGGTGATCGCGGCCGTGCTGCTGAATCTCTTGCTCCGCACCTTCGTACGCCTCGGCGGGGTGTTCACCACCCTGTTGATTGCGGCCGCCATCGCCGGCGCACTGGCGCTGCTGTTTCACTGGCGCACGGGGCGCGCACCGAGCAACGCCGAGCGCTGGCGCCTCACCGCTCTCTATGGCGGCCTGCTCGGGCTGCTCTACCTGGGGCTGCTGGGCATGATGTACCTGCAGGACACACCCAGCCCGATGGGTCTGTTTCTCTTCAGCCTGCACTACCTGTGTTACCCCGTGCTGGCCTGGCTGGCGTTCTCGCCACGTTACGGCCGCTGAAACGCCTGTCAGGAAGACACCTTCATGCTGCATACCCTCGCCGTCGCCAACTACCGTTCGATCAACAGCCTGATCCTGCCGCTGGGCCGGCTCAATCTGATCACCGGCGCCAACGGCAGCGGCAAGTCCAATCTCTATCGTGCCCTGCGCCTGCTGGCGGAAACCGCCCAGGGCGGCGTGGTCAACGCACTGGCCCGCGAAGGCGGGTTGGAGTCAAGCTTCTGGGCCGGGCCGGAGAAGATTTCCCGGCGCATGCGCAACGGCGAGGTGCCGGTGCAGGGCGGCCCCCGGCAGAACGTCATGCGACTGCGTCTGGGCTTTGCCGGTGAGGATTTCGGCTACGCCATCGCGCTGGGTCTGCCCGAGCCGAGCAGCTCGGCGTTCTCCCTCGACCCTGAGATCAAGCGCGAATGCATCTGGGCCGGCGCCAGCTACCGCCCCGCCTCGTTGCTGGTGGATCGCGCCGGGCCACTGGTACGCCTGCGCGAAGGCCGCAGCTGGCAGGTGCTGGCCCAGCACCTGCCGAGCTACGACAGCCTGTTCGACCAGATCGGCAACGAACCGAGCTGCCCGGAAGTCTTCCAGCTGCGTGAGACCATTCGCCGCTGGCGCTTCTACGATCACTTTCGCAGCGATGCCGA